>DATGKC010000515.1:0-8483 GCA_035294845.1 Planctomycetaceae bacterium
CGAAAACATGTCAACGAGCGCCGGAAAATTCGCCGGGGGCAGGGGGCCGGCGGCGCCGGGATGCGATTTTTCTGATTGGCCTTTTGCTGCGCCTGCTTGCGAGCCGGCTTGGCGTTCGAGCTCGGCATTTTCAGCGCGAACCCGCTCTTTCCAATCTTCATCAGTGATGATTTTCGAACTTGCGGGATCGGCGGACATGCGAAAAAATCCTCGCGGCTGAGGGCTTGCTCGATGACTGCATCTGGGACTGCATCTTGCGCGCCGAGTGATTGTCGATTTCTCAGCGTCCGGGATGCCGAATCGGGCGAACGAATTGATTTCACTAATTTTACGCGCGGCCCGCCCGTCGTGTAAAATCAAACCATGATTCTCACTCACCCTTTGTTTCTGTTTGGTTTGGTCCTGGTGGGAATTCCCGTCATCCTGCATTTGTTGATGCGGGCCAAGCCGAAAAAGCTCGTGTTTCCCGCATTGCGGTTGATTCAGAACCGCAAGCGCACGAACACCCGGCGCATGCGATTGCGGCATGTGTGGCTCTTGTTGCTGCGGATGATCGTGATCGGGCTCTTGGCGTTTGCCATCGCCCGCCCATCCGTCCCGCCGGCCGACTATTCCTTGCGTAGCGGTGACTGGCTACGGCTGTGCCTGGTGGCGGCGATCTGCGCGGGCGCCTATTTCGGATTGCTCGGGTTTTGGAAGAAAGGGCAAACTCCGCATCACGAACTGGCTTACCGCCGCTCGATGCTCCGCGCGGGGCTGGGCGCGGCGGGGTTGCTGGCGCTGTTGCTGTTTGTCGCCTGGCCTTACCAGCGGCGAATTGCAGCAGCCATCACCCAGCCCACCGTTACCGCCGACGAGTTTCTTCCGGTCGCGGCGGTGATGCTCCTGGACACCAGCCTGAGCATGCAATACCGCCACGAGAACAAGACGCGATTGGAAGTGGCGCAGGACATTGCCGCCAAGCATATGGGGAACATGCCGCGATTGAGCCGGGTCGCGGTGTGCGACACGGCGGGCGAGTCGCCGATTCGGTTTTCGTCCGATCTGGGGGGCGCCGCGAAACGAATGACGGGGCTCTCGACTCGCTCGATCAACCGTCCGCTCGACGATCGAATCATGGCGGCCCTCGAGGCCCAGGCGGCCGATCAGGAATCGACCGCTCAAACGCCGGAATCAGCGGCGCTGGCGGCGGCGGGAAAGGAAGGAATTCTGCGCGAGATCTACGTGTTCACCGACCTGGCGATGAGCGCCTGGCGCGAGGAGGGTTCAGCGCGACTTCGCGAAGCGCTGGAGCAAGCGCCGGGCATCAATGTGTACGTGATCGATGTGGGCATTTTGGCGCCCACCAATGTGGCCGTCACGGAGTTGGCTCTGTCGGATCAGACTCTGCCCCCCGGAAGTCTGCTCGACTTGCGGGCCGCCGTGACCTCGACGGGTTTCGATCCGGCCGAGCGCGTCGTCGAATTGCATGTCGAGAACGCGGCGGGCAAGCTGGCCAAACAAGGGGAGCAAACGGTGAAAATCGACCCGGCATCGGCGGCAACGGCAATTTTTTCGCTGAAAGTTCCCGCCGGACCGGTCGTCCAGGGAGAAGTTCGCCTTCTCGCCAGCGATCCTTTGGCGTTCGATGATGTGCGATATTTTTCGACTTTCGTGCATCCCCCGTCCGAAATTCTCGTCGTCGCCGATGCGCGGGCCGACGCGCGCTATCTGATCGATGCCCTGGCGCCGGCCGAAGCCGTTGCGCAGGGAGAAGCGCGCTTCCATTGCAAGGTGATTGCACCGGGCGCCCTGGCCGGCGCCAAGCTGGGATCATACGCCGTGGTGTGCCTGGTCAATGTGGCCGACCCGCAGCCTGCCGGTTGGAAGGCGCTGGAAGGCTACTTGAATCAAGGAGGGGGCGTGGCGATATTTCTTGGCGATCGCGTGAAAGAGACAGCCTACCAGTCGGCTTCGGCCAAAGCCGTCTTTCCGGGAACGCTCAAGGCCCAGCTCGGTTTCAATCCTCCTGAGTTCCTCGATTTGAAAAATCTCACGCACCCGATCTTGCGGAAATTTGCCGATTGGGGCGCCGCCGTATTGACGTCGGTTGAAATTCACCGTTACTGGAGCGTCGAAGCCGATCAGGCCGGCGTGATTGCCCGGTACACCGATCATCGCCATTTGCCGGCCCTCGTCGAAAAGTCGGTGGGCAAGGGGCGAGTGCTGCTGTTGACGACCGCCATCGACCGCCGCGGATGGAACGACCTGCCCGTTTCCGACTGGGGCTTTCTCGCCCTGGCCGATCAGATGATGCAGTACGCCTCGGGCTCGTCCCAATCGAACTACAACTACACGGCCGGCGAAGAAGTGACGCTCACGCTCGATCCGTCGCAGCAAATTCCGGCATATTTGCTGCGTAAACCCGGCCTGCAGCAGCTTCGCACCGAGATTCCGCCTGGCAGCACGAATGTTGCCGTGCACGAGGCCGACCAACTTGGCAACTACCGGGTCGTGGGGATCGAAACCGACGTCCAGTTCGAACGGGGATTCAGCGTCAATGCCGACCCCGCCGAGAGCCGGCTCGACCGCCTCTCGAAGGACGAGCTCGATGCGCATTTGGGCGCCGACCGATACAGCATCGCGCGCGACATCGAAAACCTGCAGCGCAATGTGAAAACCGGCCGGCTGGGCCGCGAGGCTTTTCCCCTCGTGGTGCTCATCCTGCTCGTCGTTTTTCTCGGCGAGCACTTTGTGGCAAACCGGTTCTACGACAAGGTCGAAAGCCCGGATGCCGCGGGCCCGCCGACGCAGACGAGCCCACCGTGATCTGCCTTACGCGTCGTCAAAGTCGGACGCATCGGCGTCGTCGGCCGCGTCCGATTCATTGTCGGCGATCGCCTTGCGGCTTTTGGCTTTCCCCGCCTTGCGAAACACGGCCACCACGTCTTCGATCGGCACGACGAACAGCAAGTTGTCGGCTTCGAAGTCGACGGGAATCGCGTTCTTCGGGTGAAACAGCACCTTGTCGTATTTCCGTACCGGAAAATCCTGATCGCGCTCGATTTGCGCGCTGACTTCGACGATGCGCCCGGTAATCGTGGGGATTTCGGCCTTGTCGGGAAGCACAATGCCGCCTCGCGTCTTCTGGCGGCTTTCGTCCTTGCGTATCAACAGCCTCCTTCCCAGAGGCTCGACCGATTCGTTCAATGCTCGCTCCTATCGCCGCAACTTGGAAAGAGGCGGCAGCCAGTTGTCGGCAGCGTCTTGGCTGCCTTGCGTCAATTATACGCAGCACCCCCGACCGGTGGAAACGGCGGTTTCTTGCTCTGCAGGACGGTCGGCCTTGATAAGACCGCAAAAACCGGGTTGAATTAGTATCTCGACCAAGACCGCCGGGAACCATCTTAATTTTGGCGCGTGCATGATCTCGTCACTGCTGAAAGCGTCGACACCGCTGGATCGACGGACGCTGCTAACGGCCGGCGGATTGTCGGCCGTCGGACTGACGTTGCCGCAGCTTTTCGCCTCGCGCGCGGCCGCGAAAACGGCAACGCCGGCCGCCTCGCGCGCGCCCGAAGCGACGGCACAAGCCTGCATCTTGCTGTACATGCTGGGGGGGCCGCCGCAGCAAGAGACGTTCGACATGAAGCCCGAGGCGCCGGGGAGCGCGCAGAGTCTGTTCCGGCCGATTGCCACCAACGTGCCCGGGATCGAAATTTGTGAATTGCTGCCCGATTTGGCGCGCCAGGCAGATCGGTTCGCCATTTTGCGGTCGGTGTTCCACGGCGGCAACGCCCTTTTTCACGGCGCCGGCGTCCACTACAACCTCACCGGCTGGCCGAATTTTCCACGCGAGGGAGAACCGCTGCTCGATCGGCGGGATTATCCCGGCATGGGGGCCGTGCTCAACCACTTGCGCGAACCGCGCCAAGGGCTCCCCGTCACCGTCCAATTGCCGATGTGGATCACGCAAGATGGACCCGGCCGCGAATGGGCCGGGCAACATGCCGGGTTCCTGGGTCGCAAATTCGATCCGCTGGTGATGACTTACGAGGGAGACAATAATCTTCCCGGGACGTTGCCTCCGGGTTTCTCATTGCGCGAAGACGTGGGGCGCGAGCGGCTGGGGAAGCGTTTGGACCTGCAGGAAGTGTTGGGCGGTCCGAGAATCGGCGACGGCACGATGCTGGCGCGTGACTGGGCGAAATACCGGGCACAGGCACTGGAGGTGCTCGATTCGGGAACCGCCTGGAAGGCCTTCGAGCTCGACCACGAGTCGCCCCAATTGCGAGCCCGCTACGGCGACGACCGGCTGGGCCGAAGTTGCCTCGTCGCCCGCAGACTGGTCGAAGCCGGCGTGACCCTGGTGACGGTGGTGTTCGGCGGCTGGGACACGCATGCCAATCACTTGCAATACACGCGCGACGCTTTGCTCCCGCCGCTCAACCGCGCTTTCGCGGCCCTGCTCGACGATCTGGCCGATCGCGGCCTGCTCGACACGACGCTGGTCGCCTGGACAGGAGAATTCGGCCGCACGCCGGCGATGAACGTGAGTCAACCGGCCGGCCGCGATCATTGGGCCCGCGTTTACAGCACCGTTCTGGCCGGCGGCGGAATCGAGGGAGGCCAGGTTCACGGCCGCAGCGACAACCTCGCCGCCGAGCCCAAGGACAGCCCCGTCCACGTCAGCGATTTCGTGGCGACCATTTATCATGCGCTCGGCTATGACGGCGACACCGAAGTGGTTGATGCCTTCGGCCGCCGGCATCGGATCGTCGCCGGCCGCCCGGTGCTGTCGCTGTTTTGAGCCCGCCTGGCTCGATCCCAAATGCCGAATGACTTCCTGACGTTTCCGGCCCGGGGTTTCGGCAAACCAGTCAGCCGTCTGGGGCTTGCGTCACGCGGCGGTTCAGAGATCACTCCCGATGACGTGTTCTACGCCGTCGATCGCGGTGTCAATTTTCTCAATTGGCCGGGCGAGGCCGACGGTCCGTGTTGCGACGACGGCTTGAGCCAGGCGATCGCCGCGCTCGGGCAGCGGCGCGAATCGGTTGTCGTGTGCGTTCAATTCGGCTCCCGCACGGCAGGCGAAGCAGCGAGCGAACTGCGCTCAATCCTGGCGACTTTGCGCACGAAATACATTGATTGCCTTACGCTCTACTACGTGGAGCATGCCGACGAGTGGCGCCAATTGATCGGCCCCGGCGGTGCGCTCGATTGCCTGAAAAAGGCGAAGAGAGACGGCCTTGTGCGGCGGATCGGCCTCACCAGCCATCAGCGAACCCTCGCCGCCGACATGGCCAAAAGCGACGCCATCGACGTGCTGATGATTCGCTACAACGCCGCGCACCGCGGCGCCGAACGCGAGATTTTTCCGGTTACGGATGCACTCGAAAAGCCGGTGATCGCCTACACGGCATTGCGGTGGGGCGCGCTGTTGCGTCCCACAAGCGGCGATCCGCCCGATTTTGAGCTTCCCGGGGCGATCGACTGGTACCGGTTCGTGCTGCAATTGCCTTCCGTCGCCGTCGTTCTCGCCGCGCCGAACGACCGGACCGAGTTGGAGCACGATCTCGATCTTCTCGCCGTCCGCGGACCTCTTCCGGACGCGGAGTACGCGCGTCTTGCCGCGCACGGAGACCGCGTGCGGCAGAGCGCAGGATCGTTCCCGTAGCGCGTGTTGAAAGGGCCGCGCGGGCGCGTCTTGATCGGCCCCGTTGGAATCGAATCGATCAGCGGGGCCATCCGCATCAAAAAGACGTCCGCCTATCAAATACGCTGAAAGCGTTTGGCAGCGCAGCCCAGGGTATCCTGCCAATTGCGGGATACCCTGGGTTACAATTCAAATAATTCGGCGAACGCTGTAAGCGTTCTGCAACGTATCGGCGCCACCTCACGCCGTCTTGCGCCATTGACCGGCGCGCCGAAATCGACCTCGATGTGCGATTCCTGGATTATTTGGCGTTGATCGTCGTGCCGGGCCAGTCGTCTGTGCGAAATGGAGTCAACGGCAATCCGGCCTGGTTGAACATGTTCACCACCGGGTTGTCGGCCCATCCGTATCGCACGGCGGCCGGGTTTTCGATTTGTTCCGCAGTGACTTCGATCCGCATGTCTTGCAGAATCTTGGCTTTGGCGGCTACGAATTTTTTGTCTTCACCGGCGATGGTGAAGCCGCGCGGATCATTGACGTCAAACGGACGCCAACCGCCGTCCACGAAATCGAACGTGAGGACGATTTTATTTCCCTGCTTTTCCATCGCCTTATACTGCGGGCTGTGGTAGGGAATATTAAGACCGTAGTCTTTGGCCAGTGCCCATCGCGCCAACCGGCGGCCTACGTCGACTTTGTTCTTGGGATGAATGTCTTTTCCTTCGCCAATGTCGATGATCACCGCCTCGCCCGTGTTCGGTAGCTTCGACATGGTCATCGTTTGAGCTTCCCGCAGCTCGGCCCACGCGCTGTCGCTCGGCTCCGCCTTTTCAGGGAGGAAATCGGCCAACTGCACCCAGTAGAACGGGAAATTCCCCTGTCCCCAATCATCGCGCCAGTTCTTGATCATCAGCGGAAACAGATCGCGGTACTGGTAGGCTCGGCCCGCGTTCGATTCACCCTGGTACCAGATTGCTCCTTTGATGCCGTAACCCAGGTGCGACACGAGCACTCCGTTATAGATGTTGCCTGGCCGCGAGTTGCCGTTCATTGGGTTCCGCAGGGCGTCGAGCTGCTTTTTCTGATCGTCATTGAGGTCCTTTTTCTTCGATAGATCGGCATACTGCGATTCCAACTGGGCCCAGCGATCCATCAGCGGCTTGTATTCCGGATCGGCGGCGAGCAGATCGCGGCGAATCCAGGCCTCGCAGGCCGAGCCGCCCCAGGCGTTATTGATGAGTCCAATCGGCACGTCGAGCGTCTCGAGCAACTGGCGGCCGAAGAAATAGCCCACGGCCGAAAAATCGAGGACGGTCTCGGGCGAGCAAACCATCCATTTGACGTCGTGCGTCCAGATGGGTTGCTGAGAGCCGATGTTTGGAAAATTGATCATGCGCAGCTTCGGGAACTTTGCCGCGAGGCGTTCGAGATCAGGATCGTTTGAGAGCCTCACTTGCCACCACATGTTCGACTGGCCCGAGCAAACCCAGACTTCGCCCACGAGAACATCGTCGAAAGAGACTTTGTTTCTGCCTTGGATTGTAAGTGAATAGGGGCCGCCGGCCTTGAGCGCATCCAGCATCACTTGCCATTTGCCGTCGCTTCCGGCCTTTACTTGATGGCGCTGCTTGTCGATCGTGACAGTCACCGCTTCGCCCGCCTCGGCCAGGCCCCACACTTTATTCTTCTGTCCCTGTTGCAAGACCATGTGATCGCCGAAGACATTTGGCAGTTTCACATCGGCACGCGCCTGCGCCGCCATTGCGGCGGCCGCCAATCCCATCAGTCCCCAGATTCGAGTCGTTCGCCAGAGAGCCATCTGCATGGGTCCTGTTCCTTTTTCAAGCTGTCGATCACGGTAGAAGACCCGGGCCAAGCGAGAGCGATCATACGCTCGCCATCTTGCGCCCGGACCACGGCCCGCCAGTATATCGGAGTTCGTCGATGGATCAAAATCAGTCGAGGAATTTGCGGCCGCATGCGCTGCCGCGCCGTGTCGTTCCGCTCAGGATCCGCGCCGGCGCGTCGCGCCGGCGCCGGAAGTCTGGCGAGCGATTTCGGAAGTCTGGCGACTTCCGCTACGAGAGGAGTCGGGGTGCACGACGCGCTTTGTGATTTCGCGATTAGCAACCTCGCTTAGCGGGTTCAATCGCTCTCCCCCCTTAGCAAGGGGGGGCCAGGGGGGGTCGCGTGGTATGGCATTCGGCTCCGATTTGTAAACTCCGGAGCTGGAAGTCACGAGAGCAGCGATGGCTCGGCGTTGTAGCACCGTATCGGAAAAAGAGCGGCGCATTTCAAAATTTGGAATCCAGATTCGCTTCAAGCGGTTTGTCCGACGACATGGCCACTCAGAGCGGGTACAACTTTCCACCCGACCCCCCCTGCCCCCCCTTGCTAAGGGGGGGATTTATGCGGAGCTCTGCGCGAGAGCATGTGCCTTGCGCAATGTGCGTCGTGCACCCGAGGAGTCGATTCCGGCGAAATTGGTCTCCCGGCATGTTTTGCGATTTGTTAACATCCTCCGCGAGCACTCACTCCCCACTCGTCCATTCGAATTTCTCACCGCTGCCGCCTGCGCCCGAAGGGGTCGCCCTGTCAATCGCCTGGAAGGAGCCTGTCTGATGTCGCAAGGATGGCGGTTTATCTCGAATCTCGGCCTGGCGGTCTTCGTTGTTGCCGCGGCGCTGGAGATGGCAGCGCGGTGTTCGGTGCGGGCCGACGAAGAGGCGGAAAAACCCGCCGCGCCGCAGCCGGCTCCGGAGCCGGCTGAAAATCCTCCGCCCGAAAAATACACATTGGCGTTCAAGTTCCGGCCCAACCAAGTCGTGCGCTACGATGTTGCGCATGA
>DATGKC010000516.1:0-5101 GCA_035294845.1 Planctomycetaceae bacterium
AAGCGGCGGACATACGATCAAATTCGCGAGATTCTTGATTCGCTGGGAGGGCACACCAACGCCTACACGTCGGAGTCGGTGACGACGTTCTACATCGATTGCCCCGCCTCGGGGGTGAGCCTCGCCATCGAGCTCATCGCCGACAACATGCAGAATTCGACGATTCCCGAAAACGAATATACGCGCGAAATGGGAGTCGTGCAGCGCGAGCTGAAAATGGGAGAAGCCGATCGGGCCAGCGTCCTTTACGACGCCATGAAGCAGCTCATTTACATCGAACACCCGATCCGTCATCCGACAATCGGCTATCTGGCCGTCGTGCAACAGATCAAACGCGAAGAGGTCATCGCCTTTTACAAAAACCGTTACGTGCCGCAAAACATGACGTTCGTAGTGGCAGGCGACGTCAAGACCGACGACGTGCTCGACACCGTTTTGACGTTGTTCAAGAACTTCCAGCGGACGACCGAACGATTCGTGACTTTGCCTGCTGAGCCCGAGCAGGCATCCCCGCGCTCGACGCAAATCGAGATGGAAGGGGGCACGACGCATTTCGCTCTCGCCTGGCCCACCGTCCCCTTGCAGGACCCCGATCTTTACCCTCTCGACGTGGCCAGTTTCATCCTGACGCATGGCGACACGGCACGCTTGGTGCGCCGCTTGCAGATCGAGCAGCCGCTGGCGATTTCGGTCGCCAGCACGTCTTATACGCCCGGCTTCGTCAAAGGCTGGTTCGAGGTGCTTGCCGAATGCGAACCCAAACAGGTCGATGTCGTGCGCAAGATCATCTTCGAGGAGATCGAACGGCTCAAAACCGCGGAAGTCAGCGCCGAAGAGCTGGCCAAGGCCAAACGGCAGAAGGCCGCCGAGCACGTTTTTCAACAGCAGACGGTCGAGAGCCAGGCCGAGATGCTGAGCGAAAGCTACCGCTCGACGGGCGATCCACTGTTCGATGCGCATTACGTCGAAGAGATTCAGAAAGTCACCGGCCAACAGGTTTTGGAGGCGGCGCGCAAGTATTTTGTGCCGCATCGGCTCAATTCGGTGTCGATCGTCCCGTTGGGAACTCGGGCGGGACAAGGCGGCGGCAGCAGCGAAAAAGAGGCCGAGACCCCGATCACCAAGAAGCAGCTTGCCAACGGGCTGACGGTTCTCTTAAAAAAGCAGACCGCTCTGCCCCTGGTGACAATTCAGGCCTACGTCAAGGCGGGCACGGTCGCCGACACGGCGGAAACGAGCGGCCTGGCGTCGCTCACCACCGAAATGCTCGAAAAAGGGACGAAAAAATTCTCGGTCGAAGAAATCGCAGGATACTTCGATTCGATCGGCGGAAGTTTGGGACTGGGCAGCCAGACGAACACAAGCTACGTGCAGGCGGCGGTGCTCAAAGAAGACGCGGCGACCGCGCTCGAATACGTTTACGAGGTGCTGTTCGAGCCGACATTTCCGGCCGACGAATTCGCCAACGTGCGCGAGATTCGGCTGGGGCGCATCGCCGGGCGCGAAGCCGATCCGCGGGCCGAAATCATGGACTTCTGGGCCAAATTACTGCCTGCCGGGTCGCCTTACAGCCGCATTCCGCTGGGAAATGCCCGAACCGTCGCCAAGCTCACTCCCGCCGAGTGCCAAAAGCTGCACAAGCGATTTTTCGTCCCCAACAACATGGTGTTGTCGGTGTTCGGCGACGTCGACCCCGAAGCGACGCTGGCCGAGATCGAGACGAAATTTGGAAGCGTCCAGAAATCGGCCGACTTCAAATGGCCCGAGTTTTCACCGTCGCAGACCCCCCTGCCCGCCGATGTCGTGAAGCACCTCGAGAACCAGAAGAAGGACACGGCGATGGTGCTCATCGCCTTTCCCACCGTCGCCGTGAGCGACGAGCGCACGCGCTCGGCCCTCGACGTCCTCGATGCCGTGCTGACCGGCGGGGGCGCGGCCGGCGGGCGGCTGCATGAAGAGCTGCGCGGCCAGCAGCTCGTCTACTACGTGTTCGGAATCCAAATGTCGGGTTTCGCACCCGGGTATTTCGTTTTTCTGGCTCAAACCAGCCCCGAGAGCCTGACGGAAGTCGTGTCGCGAATTCGCGCAGGACTCGACAAAATCCGCCGCGAAGGAATTCCGTCCGACGAATTCGACAAGGCCAAAGAAAAGCTGATTGTCGGCCATGCGATGCGCAACACGACGCCGGCCGAAAAAGCGTTCGAAGCCTCGATCGACGAATTGTACGGTCTGGGCTTTGATTACGAGAAATCGTTCGCCAAGCGGATCGGCAAGGTGCGAGTCGATGACGTGGTCGCGGTGGTGAAAAGGTATTTCGAACACGCGATCGTGGTCACGAGCTCCCCCGAGCCGGCGCCGGTTTTCAAGCTGGGAGCCGCCGACAAGAAGTAATCATCCGGCGCGGGCCATCGACAGGGGCGCGGCGGCTTGCTCCATCGACAAGACTTCGCGCACGAGCTCTTGATAATCGGCCGCGCCCGGGCATTTGGGGGAGTAGTCGAAGATCGATTTCCCGTGGCTGGGAGCCTCGGCCAGCTTGATGTTCCTGCGGATTTTGGCGGCGAAAATGCGGGCCTGTGACCAGGGGGCCTCGCTGTCGCTGGCCGAGAGAAATTCGTCCAGATCGGCGGCCACGTCGGCCGCCAGGCGGGTGTTCGACTCGTGCATGCACAAGACGATTCCGCTGACGCGTAGCTTGCGATTGATTCGCCGCGCCACGAGGGCCGTCGTCTCCAGCAGCTTCGAGAGCCCGTGCAGCGCCAGAAAGTGCGGCTGCAAGGGGATGAAAACTTCATCGGCGGCCGAAAGCGCATTGATCGTCAGCACTCCCAGCGACGGGGGGCAATCCATAATGAGGTAATCGTAGGCCTCTCCCGCCAGAAAGCTCTCGATCGTCTCGCGAAGGATAAGCTCGCGCCCGGGCGTATCGGCCAGCTCGACCTCGGCGGCGGCGAGGTCAATGTTCGAGGGCACCAGCCAAAGCTGCGGCGCCACGAGCCGCCGCACTTGCGCCAGCGTCTTCTCGCCGGCAAAAGCGTGATAGACGGTCGGCGTTTCTCCAGCGATCTCGACTCCCAGATGCAGCGAGGCGTGCGCCTGCGGATCGAGATCGACAAGACAGACTCGGCGGCCCTCCCGGGCCAGCCCGGCGGCCAGGTTGACGCTGGTGGTCGTCTTGCCGACGCCACCCTTTTGATTCATCACGGCGATTTTGCGCATGGGGAGTCCTTTCCCGCCAATCGTGGGGCCGCAGTATACGCCGGATGGCCAAACAGCAAAAGAGGAATTCGCGCCGCCCCGTTTCGTCGTCAATCGGCGTGCGGCCGGCTCGTTTGCCCATCGACCATGGGCGCGACGGCCGATTCGTTCACGAGAATCCATCAACGGCGGAAAGCGTGCAGAGGATCGTGACCCCGCGCGTCGAATTTGAAGCGATTCGGATGCGACCTCCATGCGACTCAACGATCGTGCGAGCGACCGAAAGGCCCATTCCCAATCGATCGGGTTTGGTGCTGAAAAACGGCTCGAAAAGGCGCGCCGCAGCGTCGCCGGTCAATCCGTTTCCCAGATCGCAGACGGCGATCTCGACTTCTCCGGCGGAGGTGCGGCTGGTGGAGATGGTCAGTTGCCTCGATGCCTCGGGCGCCTCGGCGAGCGACTCCAGCCCATTGCGAATGAGGTTCAGCACGACTTGCTGAATCTGCACGAAATCGGCCAGTGTGTCGGGCAGCTCGGCCGCCAGATCAAGGTGCACGCTGATGCCCGACTTCCGGGCCTCGGCCTCGAATAAGGCGGCGACGGCGCGGACGGCCTGGTTGACATTGATGGGCGAACGCAATGGGCGGGTGCGCTTGATCATTTGACGCAGGCGATGGATGATCTGCCCGGCGCGATCGGCCTGGCTCGACACCGCTCGCAAGAGTTCAACCAATTGCTGTTTGCTCAATTTCTGCGCCGCGGCCAGTTCCTGGCAGGCATCAGAATAAGCGACGATCGCGGCCAGCGGCTGGCTCAGCTCATGCGCGAGCCCCGAGGCCATTTCCCCAAGCGTGCTGATCTGATCTGTGCGCGCCAGTTGATCGACCAGCCGGCGCGATTGTTGGTCGGCCTGCCTTCGCTCAGAGATATCGGTTGCCACGCCGATGACTTCCTGCAACCGGCCGTCGGCGTCGGCAATCGGCGTGAATCGAATCTCGAACGACCGGGTTTGCCCGTCGACGACGCCGCTGGCGGCTTTGCCCGCCAGCGCGCGCCTGGCTGCCCCGGCAATCTCGGGAGTCTCTCGAAAGAGATCGAGTGCCGATCGTCCCACCATCTCTCCGAGCGCCAATCCAATCGTCTCGAGTACTCTTCCTTCGCTCATTTTGATCAGGCCGAGATGATCGAGCGCGAACAAGGCGATCGGCGCGTTGCCAACGAGCCGCACAAATAATTCTTTTTGCGCGAGAGCCGCCTCAAGAAGACTCTGCCGCGTGACTGCCCCCACGATTGTTCCCTGTTCATCGCTCACCGTCAGCGCCTCGGCCTGACTCTGATCGAGCAGCCGCGCCGCATCCTCCAGCGGGAGCTCGCATGAGACGGGCGGCGGCGCGCTGTGCGTGAGCAACTGGGCAAATGTAAGCTGCGGATTTCGGCCGATGACTCCGTCCAGACGCGCGAGCCCCAAGCACTGCCCCGCGTCAAAGACGATGGCATGCGTGGCCCGGCGATTTTCGATTCGATCGAGCACGTCGCAAGGACGCGATTGGGATTCGACGGAAACGACGCGCTCGCTCAGCGCGGTTCCTGCCTTGCGGTGCATAGCCCACCGTCCCTCGAATTCGGCTTCATGCAGAAGTGACTAGCTGAAGTGCATTCGTGCAATTGTGCATAATGTACCCATGTCGAATGGCTTCGCCAAGCCGGTTTGTGAAGAGAACCGTGCAATTCCGCCCCGGCTCGCCTTCCCTTAATGCCCTACGACCGGTTCGGCCGATACTGATGATGTGCTCCGATAGGTTTCGGCCGGCGCGGGTATGGTTTGTCGCGGCATGACGCAGCTTAACGTCCTAAAGTTTCAGCAGTTGCGTCACTGACGTCGCCCCCCGGGGACTTGCGGATG
>DATGKC010000517.1:0-3824 GCA_035294845.1 Planctomycetaceae bacterium
TCTCGTTCTGAGTCCGCCGATGTACGCCCCGGCGCTGCCTCCGATCCATACGGCCAAGAGCGACATTCCCGTCCAGCAACCCTTCGGATAGAGGCGGCCGGTTCGCGCGATGATTTGCTCCAGCTCGCGCGCGCGGCGGCGGCGTTTCCGGCGCACGCGGCCGGCGAGCGCCTGGCGGACGTGCTCGGGCACGTCGAAACGGCGCGAAAGCGTCCCGTCGGCGATGTCGCGGATGATTTCATCCCTGTACCCATCGCCGATTTTCGCCAGTTGGATCAACGTGCTGGGATTGGCCGTGGTGATGAGCCCCACGATGCGATTGGCCAGCGACAGGCGCATTGCCGTGTAATACTTGGCGTCGGGCGATTTGATCTTCGACACGGCGCCGGGGACGGCGTACATCGTCCGGACGAGGGGCTGTTGCATGGCCGTCACGAGCCCGCTGATGTTTCCGCAGGCGTGGCCCGCGCTCGTAAGAAACTGTTCGTGATCGCTGGTCAGTTGGGCGATCTCGTGAAAGTAAAGCGACGGATGATCGTCGAAGGCGCGAATGCTCCAGATTTGCCAGCCGCGGCGGTAATCGCGAAAAAACCGCTCGGTGATGGGGAGAAACTTCGATCCGGTCGTCGTGCCGCTCGTGAGCGCGAACATCAAGAGCCGATTGCCGCTCCCCAGCAGGGCGCTCGTTTCGCCGCGCTTCATCCGCTCGATGTACGGCTGAAAATAGGCATAGTCCGAAATTGGGAGGCGGCTGCGGAAATCCGCCGGGCTGTGGATTTGTTCCAAGCCGTGCCGCCGGCCGAATTCACTGTCGGCGTTGAGCGCCAAAAGCTCGCGAAGCAGACCGTGTTGCGCGGCTCGCGGATCGGCCGTCTTTTTGAAGAACTGGCGTGCCAGCCGCCGCATCTGAACTCTGATCCAGGTGCCGGCGGCGTATCGCAGCTTGGGATTCATAGGATGTTCCGCGGCCGGCCCGCGAATCCGTTTCCCAATCAGCCGGCGCTACGATGACGTCGCCAAGGCGGGGCCCTATCCCTTGCCGGGTTTGGCGCCGGGCTTGCCGGCCGGCTTGGCGCCGGCAGGAGGCGCCGTTGCGGCGGCGGCAGCGGCCGGAGCCACCGCTCCCTCTTCGGCCTTCTCTTCTTTGGCCTTTTTCTTCTTTTTTGAGACGATCTTGACCACTCGCGTTTTGGGAAGACCGATCGCGCTGCGACCTTCGATCCAGGTTTCTTCGCGTTTCATCTGGTCGATGCGTTCTTCACGCGTCAACACGTTTCGCGAGCGAACGAGCCGCCCTTTTCGCCTCAAACTCTTGTCGATCGCCACCCGAGTTCTCCTGCCTCAAACGAGTTGTGCCCAGTTCGATATTGCCCCGCGTCAATTCCGCAGTTTGGATTCCCGCGGCCATCGTGCGCTGGGACAAGAGTTTAAGACAATGTAGAGCATAAATCAACGGCCGAGCTGGAGTTCAGGCTTCAGCCTGCGCAGCTTGGCGCTGATGACCACTTGCCCCCTCAACGATGAGAGCCTGCTCGCACCACCAGGGCAAACTGCGCATGCTTAAGCCAGGCTGAAGCCGGCCGAAGCCGGCACTCCAGCAACAAGCCGTTCCTTTTTTGAATTCGTGATGACGCAATAAAATAGTCGCAGGTTGGGAAACCTACGCCACGGGCGAAAACCCGCGCGTCCCTCCCCCCGTCCACGGGGGGATCGAGGGGGGGCGGCGCGTCTCGGTGCCTGCAAACCGCAAATCGGTGACAGCGATGCGCAAGACGACCGCGCACTCCACGGGGCCATCGCTCGACTGGCGTCTCAGGAAATGCACAAGTTGTGCGAAGTCGTGCGTGCCGCGCGTCATTTCAAAGCGATCGCTCTGACCTCGCCACCCGCCGCCTAAACCACGTGCCATTCTGGCTCAAGACTCAACTCCAGCGCGGACAGCTCGGGAACGCAGGAGGAAGTCGGTCGCCGCGGACGACACTCACTTGGCAACGCGTATCCAACCAGCATTAATCGCCCGCCGATTTCACGTCGCGAGTCACCGGATTGAATTTGCGGACATACAATGCCGGCTTGGCCCGCCTCAATTCGTCCACGGCGGCGTCTGTAACGTGCGTGCCAAGCAGCGTCAGCGAGCGAAGGGCAACGATGCCAGTGACGTGCTGTAATCCGATGTCGCTGAATTGCGTACCGACGAGAGTCAGACTTCCCAGGCGTTGCAACTGCTGCAAGTTGGCCAGGCCGGCATCATTGACCGAAGTGCCGCGGAGCGTGAGGAATTCCAAAACCAGCGCTCCGCGCAGTTCGGCCAAGCCCCCGTTCGTAATTGACGTCTCACTCAATTCGAGGAACTGCAATTTCGGCATTTTCGCGAGTGACTTCATCCCAGCGTCGGTGACGCTGGCGCGGCGGAGCGAAAGCCATCTGACTTCCCTCAGTTTCCCAAGCTGCGACAGCGTCGAATCGGCCACCGGCGCGCCTTCGAGTTCGAGGACTCGCAGGTCGACCAATGCGGCGAGGTGAGTCAGCCCCTCGCCCGTGATCTCGGAGTTGATAAGAGAGAGCGAGAACAGGCTCGGCGTCGTCGCCAGCGTTTCCAATCCCGCATCGGTCACGGCCGTATCGTGAATGAAGAGCCGGTCCAGCCTTGTCAGCCCTATCAGGTGCAACAATCCGGCGTCGCTGATCCGCTTGCCGCGCAGATCCAGCGACTTGAGGATTGTCATGCCTTTAAGGTGCGCGAGGCCGGCATCGGTGAATTGCGCGCCGCCTGAAGACGACGGCTCGAGGCTCTTGCGCCTGAGCCGTTGCGAAGCGGCGTCAAAGATCGGTCTTTCGCCAAGCTCGAGGTTCCGCAAGCTCGGCATTTCCTTTAGGTAGCCCAACCCGAGGTCGGTGATCGGCGTGCCGCCCACATCGAGCGATAGCAAGCGAGTCAGCCCTTTCAACTGGAGTAAGCCGGCGTCGCCGATTGACGTGCCATTGAGATCGAGCACAGTCAGCCCAGTCAGCGAGCCTACGTGCACCATACCTGCATCGGAAACTTGCGTGCCGTCGATGAAGAGCAAACTCAAGTTGGTCAGACCGTTCAGGTTTGCCAGGTCGGAATCGGTAATTGGCGTGCGACTGAGAATGAGTCGTCGCAGGTTGGGAAGACGCTTCAGGTTGGCAAGGCCCTTTGCAGTGATCGGAACACGGCTGAGATCAAGCTGTTCCAGGCTCGTCAAGGATGGCAACGCGGCCAACATTTCGTCGGCATCAGCCGCATTCCATGCCGAAGGAAACGTGATTTCCTTGACATCTTCGAATCTGAGCATCCAGTCTTCAGCGATCCAATGCGGCAGCCAACGCGCCGCAGTTTCGCGGCCTCGAACGTGTCCACCGGCGAGTGAAATGCGCAACAGGACGCGCTGCGCATAAATCCGCCAACCGATCCACCCGATGCCGCTGCCTACGAGCAAGACTTGGATGGCGATAAAAATCCGCAAGGAAAAAGGCATGCGGCGCCAGCGACGAGCGAAGAAGCCAGTCATGGGTGATGGTGCGCCTGAAATCGGGGCGCTAACAGGAATGCTTTACTTGGGATCGCTTCTCTCGACGTTCAGCTTTGGCAAAGCCCGCTTTAATTCGGCCAAACCCGCATCAGTTGCTCGTGTGGAGAGCAGACTCAACACTTTAAGGCTCCGCAGGCCGTTTAAGTGTTGAAGTCCGGCGTCGCTAAACCGCGGGCCGGCGAGTGTTAAAAACTCCAGACGCTTTTGTCCTTGCAGGTGTTTCAGTCCTTCATCGCCGGCTTGCGTGCCGTTGAGAGTTAAATATTGCAG
>DATGKC010000518.1:0-2705 GCA_035294845.1 Planctomycetaceae bacterium
TGGAAGTCATTGCAAGACGGAAACCCGGAGGTCACCGGACCGCTTTCAGCGGGATTCGCCGACCCTCCGTGCAATCTGATCTTCCAGCTTGGCGATACGCCGGTCAAGTTTCATCCGGGCACAAACATACGGGGCTGCGCAGAACCCGCACTCGAACGGGAATCGGATCCCGCGTTTGCAGGTGAATTTCAATCACAGTTCGAGCTTTTGCCGTATTCGAACTGAGGATGGAATCTGCGGCCGAAAGTCCGCAAGGATTCACCTGGCTCCCGCCCGATGCTAAACTCAGTTTTTCTGTTTTTTAATCTCAAATCGATATCATCGGGGCGGGCGGTTTGCCGCTCGGTGGGAGAAGTCGCCAATGAGAGAATTTCGGTTCGCGAAGACGTGCGTGATCGTTCTGGCGGTCGCGGCAGGCGGAACCCTGGCCTGGCTGGTCGTTCGTGAAATGCTCGATACTCCCACGAGCGTCCAGCAGAGCCAATCGGCCGGCGGCGCGGCGTCAGAGGCGGGTTTCACCGGCGACGCATTATACCGGGATTTCAGCAAACTCAGCCTGTCCCGCGAAGACATGCAGAAACTGAGTGAACTCAAAGAAATCCGCCATCTACGCATGCCCAGAAACACCAAGGACGAAGACCTCGAGTTAATCGGCGGCATCAACATCGAGAGGCTTTCGCTGGCCGGTTCGCGCGTATCGGGCCCGGGTCTTGTGCATCTCGCGAAAATGCAAGACCTCGAAATGCTCTCGCTGGCCGGGACCAAGGTCGATGACGAGGGGCTTGTCTACCTGCCGCAATTGGAGAGCATCACCACGCTCAACTTGAGCGGGACGAAAATCACCGACAAAGGCATCAAGCTTCTGAAAGAGAAGGGCCTTTACAATCTCGAAAAGCTGAACGTGGAAGACACGCCGATCGGCGATGAGGCCATGCACGACATCGTCACGTTTGAACGGCTCGGCACGCTCAATTTGTGCGGCACGCACGTCTCCGATGCGTCGCTGGATGAAATCGTAAAGCTCCACGAGCTGCGAGAGCTGGAATGCATGCGAACGGGCATCACCGCCGCAGGCATCAAGCTGCTGAAGAAGAAGCGACCCGCCTTAGAGATCAACGCCACCGACCGATCGTCGTCGATTTGAGTCGGTTCGGCCGTTACGGCTTTTCGCTCATATCGCAGCGGCAGACAAATTGACCGCAGCCGGGACATCCGCGGCCGTATTTGTCGAGCACGGCCTGCTCCAGATCGACCAATGCGACGTTGGCGATCGTGGCCAGCCACGCCAGAACATCGGCGAATTCGCGAGCCTGCTCTTCGCGCGTCCCCTCGCGCAAGGCGGCGGCCAGTTCTCCCACTTCTTCCATGAGCCACATGAATGTTCCGTCGATGCCGCGGGCTTCATCTTTCGACGAATACATCGTGCGAATGAGACCCTGGAGATCCGAAAGCGAGAGGCCCGGCGATTCGCGTCCGTTGGTTTCAGGCATGGCGTCCTAATTCAGCTCGTCGCGAAGCGTTTCGGCGGGGGCGTAATCGGGGTCGCGTTCGAGCAGCTTTTCGAGACGCTCCAGGGCGGCTTCCTTATTGCCCGAGGCGGCCTCGGCGCGAGCCAATTCGACCTCGATGTCGGGCGCATCGGGTTTCAATTGCAGCGCGATCGACCATTCGTCGGCCGATTTTTCGAATTGTTTGAGACCCGAATAACTTTCACCCAGAATTCGATGAGTCTCAACGTCCAAAACGTCGATGTGCAAGGCCATGCGGCCGAAATGAACCGCCTGCGCGAAATCATTGTCGTCAAGCGCCATCTGAGCGAGCCTTTTTCGAGGGCCGGCGTTGTCGCCGTCGGCGACAACCAGCCGCTCCAGCACGGGCCTTAGCTTCTCGAATTCAAAGCTCTTCAAATGCGCTATGGCCAGACCCTTCATCCACGGCACGTGATCCGGATCGTGCTTCAGTCCCAGCTCATAAAGATTGGCGGCCTCGGGGAATTCTTCCAGCTTCAGACGCAGGTCGGCCAGAAACTCGAGCACCTTGGGATGGGGATCGTCGCGATCGAGGGCCGGCTGAAGCCACTCGACGGCTGCGGTCAGGTCTTCGCTTCGCAGCTCGAGGCCGGCCATGACCACGGCGGCAAGCGGCTCGGCCTTGTTGATTTCGAGTGCCGCCAGCGCGATCTTGCGGGCCTCTTTGCGCTTGCCCAGCTTCGAGAGCTCATAGGCGTAGCGCGCGGCCGCCCGTGTGTCGTCCGGCCGGTCGCGATACTCCTTCTCGGCGGCGGCGGGAGTCAGCGAGGGCTCGAGCTTGCGGCCGACGAGATCGGCGACGATGGCTTCGAGATAGTCGCGGTATCCCTGCTCGAAGACGGGTTTCTCGACGCCGAAGACACGCGGAATCGCCTGGTCGGTCGAGAGGTTGTTGCGGTAGGCGGCCAGCAACTCGCCGGTTTTTTCGGGACCAAATTTGTCGATCATGTACTGAGCATAGAGCCGGCTCTGGCAATAGGCCATTTGCCAGTCGAGCTGCGTCTTCGGGCGGGCGAAGGCATGATTGATATTGTCGAGGTTCATGATCTCACCCTGCGGCACGCGCTCCAGCAGCAACTGGTTCCAGAGCTCGGGGTGCGGCGATTCTTCGCTCATCACGGCCAGCGCCTCGGTGTACCAGTGCGGGATGTTGAAATTCGTCTCTTGCAGCGTGAG
>DATGKC010000519.1:0-3905 GCA_035294845.1 Planctomycetaceae bacterium
GAGCGGGCGGGCCTGGCGCTGGCGCTGATGCTTGCTCCAGAGCCCGAGCTCTTGATTCTCGACGACCCGGCCCTGGGGCTCGACCCGGTGGCCCGCCGCGCGCTGGTCGAAGCCATGCTGGCCGTGACGGCCGACAAAGACCGCACAATTCTCTTCAGCTCCCATTTGATCGACGACGTCGAGCGCGTGGCCGATCATCTGGCGATTCTCGATCGCAGCGTGCTCCGAGTGCATAGCCCGGTCGATGATTTTCGCGATCGCATCGGCCGCTGGACGTTGACGTTCGCCGATCGCCCGCCGCCGCTGCCTGCAATCCGCGGCTTGATTCAAACGTGCGTCGACGAGAACTCCCTGCATCTGACGATCGCCAACCCCGACGATGCAACGCAGGCCCGGCTGGAGGCCACAGGCGCGGCGAGCGTGACCCGCGCGCCCCTCAACCTGGATCAGGCGGTCATCGACTACCTGGGTGATCGCCGCCAGCGCACGTCGCTGCTGGCGGCGGTCGCGCCCGAATCGACGGTCGTTTAATTCGACTTCGGTGACCCTAACCCACGGGCAATGAAATTCGCATCGCATGATAATCGGCTCACTGTGCCATGAACTTCGCAATCTTTGCGTTCCGCGCAAATCGTTGAATGTGAAATTGCGAATTGGAATTTGCCAGAGAGGAGGTCGCCGGGACAGCCCCAACGGGGCGAGATTCGCTCAGTGATGCCGGCGCTGCGACCGGCGTGGGAATCCCGCCCCCTTGGGGCTGGCATCGCACTTTGTGCGCAAACCCAGGGCTTCGCTGCACTGCGCCCTGGGCTATCGAATCTCGCCCCTTCGGGACTTTCTCTGGCCACGCCTGCTCTGTTTTTCAATTTGCCATCATCGCGCGCTCTGTGGTACGGCGATTATTCTTTCGTGTGATACATCTGCGCGCATACGAGAAATCTGCGGTCATTTGTCTCTTGAACCATTAGTTGCGGCCGAAGGCCGCGCCGTCAAACTCAGCCGCCAAACTAAGGACCCCTTGCAATGAAAACCCTGCTTTGGAAAGAACTGCGACAGCTCGCCCCCTGGGCGGCGGCGATGCTGGTGGCGATGTCGATCATTATCGTCGCGAGCGTGGTCAGTGAATCTGAAAGGCATTACGCCAGCCTGTATCGTCAGGCGTGGTTCCAGGTGTGGTTGGTGATCGGGTTCGGCGCCCCGTGCGCGGCATTTCTGATCGGCGTCGTGCAGAGCGTGCTGGAAGTCCGCCGCGATCAATGGGCCTTTCTGATGCACCGCGGATTTTCGCCCACGCAAATATTTTTCGCCAAGACAATTGCCGGCCTGTCGGCCTACGCGGTGATTACGCTCCTTTCAGCCATCGGCGGATTCGTCTGGAGCGCTTGGGGCGGCGTCGAACGGCAACTTCTCTCGTGGCATCACCTGCTGCCTCTCGCGGCAACGTTTTTGGCGGCGGCTTCGTTCTACTTTGCCGCACTCTTGGCCGTCGTCTGGAGAGGTCCCTGGTATTTCAGCCGCATGGTTCCCGTGGCATCGGCAGTGCTGATGGTGATGGGAGCCATCGCCTACGCGGCCGAAGTGACCGAATTTGTGCCGGTCCGGGTATTCGTTGCGATCGCGCTCGGCGTGGGAATCCTCGGCGTGGCGGCGTGGGGCGTATTTGTGCGCTCAGGCGAGTCGACCGGAAGGCCGCGCGCCGCGACCTTTTGCCTGGCGATCCCCGTGTTCGTCGCCGTGTTTGGGAGCTGCCTGGCTTTGTTCGTCGCCGCCGGCGCGGGATACGAAATGCTGGCCCGGCGTTACTTGCAAGAGACTTGGTACACCCGGCCGCACACACAATTTATGGCCAGCCGCGAGGGCCATGTCTTGGAGATTGTCACGGAACCAGACGGCGATCCCGAAAAACGCGGTCGTCGGTTTTCGAGCATCATCGACTTGGACGAACCGGAGTCGCGTCGCTATGAGTCGTTTGTTGGCATGAGCGTCGCAGGCGCAGTTCCCGCCTTGAATGAGGTTCCGATGGCGACCGTGCTGGGCGACGGCCTCGGCCCGTTCGAATTCCTGCGGCCGCCGGAAACTCCGCGGCGCATTGTGGAGAGCCTGGGAAACAAGACAGTGATCCGACAATTCGACATGAATTGGGTCTATTCAGCGCCCGATGGCTGGATTTACGGATACCTCGAAGAACATGAGCTGCGCGATGGTCGAATGCAGCCAAAACCTCCGCGCCTCGTCGAGGTCATCGGCCCCGATGGATTTGTACAGTCGCCGCAGCGTCCCCAGCGCCGCTTTGGCAGATTCCTGGCGAATGCGCGATCGGGCTGGGACCGGTTTGAATACAATGCCTGGCCCGAGATTCACAAAGTCGCCGGTTATGCCAGCCAGTTATGTCTGTTGTTCGACGACGGCCTGTACCTGATCGATCCTGAGAACCACGCTGTCCGAACGGTGCTATCCGCTTCCGACAGCCGAAAAATTCGCTGCCTTGCGAAGTTGGGGAACGACCTTGCCGTGGTTTACCACGATTCGGTCGACGTGCATGCGTCGATGCCGGTGACGGTGGGGACTCGCACCGACCAGCCGACGCAGATGCCCATCGACGTTTCGATCAACGTGCCGGGCGAATTGCGATATTCGTTTCCGATTCCGAATGAAGTCGCAATCTTCGGAGATTTTTCATTCGGGCGGCTGCCCGATCGCGACAGCATTCTCTTTCGGGTGGGCGGCTCACCTTCGACATTTGATTTGAACCGATTCATCGAGATGCGACTGGATGGTGCCATCGTCAACAGCCGCGATTTTCTGACGCCGGGAATCCCTCCGACAGAAGCCATCCCGCCGTTTTGCGCGGTCGCCGTCTTCGCGCCGCCGGGTCCCCTCCTGGCCGCGATCGGCGTCGATGAGGCTTGCCAGGCACTTGCCGGAGCGGCGCCGGGCGCCTTCGGGAGGCTGTGCAGGAATTTGCCTGTGGGAATGCTCGTGACGATGGCGATTCTGCTCGCATCGGCGCTGCTATGCGGCGGGTCGGCCGGTCGCACCGCACGGCGCTACGGCTTCGACACGCGCACAAGGCGAATCTGGCAATGGACGGCCGCATTACTGGGCCCGGCGGGATTGCTCACGTTGCAGTTTCTCCGCGATTGGCCGGCGATGGAGAAGTGCCGCGAATGCGGGCAGCGCCGTCCGGTTGACTGCGATCTGTGCCCCCACTGCGGCGCACCAGCCGCGCCTGCACCGATCGACGGGACTGAAATCCTGCTCGTTGAGGCGCCGGAAGAGATGGCGGTGGTGGGGTGAGTCAAGGCGTCGGGGCTGTGAGAAATTCTCAGGAGGCGCCTCCGCGCGGAGGAAATTGCAAATTAGCCATTGCAAATTGAATAGCGCAAATGATTGTGCAGTCGCACGTGGCGGTCGGGAATGCGACGCATGTCTGTCGAACTTGAGCTCACCGCGGGCATGTTGCTTCCAGGAGCGCCTGGTAGCCGCCGTCGTGAGGTTGGCCGGGGACGTGCGAAAGTTCCTGGACGAGGCGCAATTCCGAGCGCTCGCGAAGAACGGTTTCCACGACGGCGCGGTTTTCTTCGGGCTCGATGCTGCACGTGGCGTAGACGAGGCGGCCGCCCGGTGCGAGCAGGCCGCAGGCCGCGCGCAAGAGATTCGTTTGGATCGCCGCCAGCTCGCCGATGTCGTGAGGCCCGAGCCGCCAACGGACTTCGGGCCGCTTGCCGAGCACTCCCGTGTTCGAACAGGGAGCATCGACCAAAATTCGATCGAACGTTTCTCCGGAAAAATCAAATTGGCCGCGCGGGAGGAGGCGAGTTTCGACGATCGAAATGCCGATTCGACGGCACGATTCTTCGACCCGCTTGAGCCGATCGCCGTCAACGTCGGTCGCCAGAAGCCGG
>DATGKC010000520.1:0-2977 GCA_035294845.1 Planctomycetaceae bacterium
TCAGAGGGGCGCTCCAGCGCGAGGGGCATTCGGCCGCCAGCCATGGCGCCCTGTCTCGACAGGCCAAACAGCAGTCGCACAAGCGAACGGCGAAGGAACGCAGCGAAATCGGTCGCAAAGCGGCGCGCACGCGATTGGCCCATCAAACCCACCAGCAGCGCAGCGCGATCGCGCGCAAGGCGGCTCGAACGCGCGCCGCGCATGCGTCGCGCTAAGCGGTAGCGGATTGATTTGATCAAGACGGCGTATTTCGATTTGACGCCGGGCGATCCGTTTCCCATCTTGCGGGTCGGCGCAATAGCGTACCCAGGGACTTTCCACGCTGTGTCGGCGGCCGGGCGGGAGGCAGTGGTCGCCCCGGCAATCGTGGACCGCACGGTGTTCGGCCGATAGACTGAGATGGTTGAAAAAAGGGGACAGCCGGTGGAGGGGTCTCTTCGGAGCTCGACCGCGCCGCGACGCCAAAAGGAGCAAATCGAATCTCATGTCCGAGCCAGTTGCTCAAGCATTATGCGACCCCATCTGGACGGCAATCCGTGCCGAGGCCTGGTCGGAAGAAGAGCGCGATCCGATTCTCCGCAAGTTTCTCAAAGAGATCATTCTGAAAAACCGCCGGCTCGAGGATGCGCTGAGCCTGATTCTCTCGGGCAAGCTGGCGACCGAATGTGTGTATCCGATGATTCTGCATGCGCTGATCGACCAGGCCTTCGCGGCCAGCCCGCCGATCGGGCGCTCTGCACGCGACGACTTGCAGGCGGTGCGGGACCGCGATCCGGCCTCAAAGGGCTTTCTCGCGCCGTTCCTCTATTTCAAGGGTTTTCATGCGCTAGAGTCGTACCGCGTCGCAAACTGGTACTGGAGCCAGGGTCGGCAATTACTCGCTGTCCACCTTCAGAACAGGATCTCCGAGGTGTTCGGCGTCGACATCCATCCGGCGGCGCGCCTCGGATCGGGAATCTTGATCGACCACGGCACGGGAATTGTGATCGGCGAGACGGCCGTCGTGGAAGACAACGTATCCCTGTTGCATGAAGTCACGTTGGGTGGGACGGGAAAGGAAACGGGCGACCGGCACCCCAAAGTCAGAAAGGGCGTTTTGATCGGCGCGGGGGCCAAGGTGCTGGGAAATGTGGAAATCGGCGCGGGGGCCAAAATCGGCGCCGGCAGCGTCGTGCTCGATACGGTTCCCCCCCGCTGCACCGTCGCGGGCGTCCCCGCGCGGGCGGTCGGCCGTTCGGCCGTCGAGTCCCCGTCGCTGGAGATGGACCAGCAGTTTCCCCACAGCCACATCGAAGGCAGCGGAATCTAACGGGCTCATTCAGGCTGGATGGCCATGTCTCACCCTGCGGAAACCGACGCGACAGGCAAGCCTTCACGCCGGCTGAACCTCCTGGGGAGCACGCTGGGACAATTTCTCGCGCTGGCTGTCGTCGTTGCATTTTTTGCCGCGGCCGATTCGATGCAGCCTCGCGGTGGGAATTTTCTATCGAAGCGCAATGTGCGCACAATCGCCGTGCAAACGGCCACAGTCGGCGCAGCGGCGCTGGGAATGACCGTGGTGATCATCTCCGGCGGGATCGATCTTTCGGCAGGCACAGCCCTGGCCTTGGCGGCCACGGTGCTGGCTTTGTGCTTAAAGCACGACATGCCTGTGTGGGTTGCCGTCGCGATGTGTCTTGCGACCGGCTGCGCGGCCGGGTTCGTCAATGGGCTATTGATCAGCAGCCTGCGCGTTGTTCCCTTCATCGTCACTTTGGGAACGATGACGGTCTATCTGGGAGTCGCCAAAAAGATCGCCGACGAGACAACCGTTCGCCCCGACGTTTCGAGCCAGGTTCCCCAGTGGCTCCAGGATTTGCTCAGCACCAAGGAAGAGGCGCTGTGGCTCGGCATGCCCACAGGCGTTTGGCTGACGCTGCTGTTAGCGCTCGTGCTGTCGACCGTGCTTCGCCAGACTGTGTTCGGGCGTTATGTCTATGCGCTGGGTTCCAACGAATCGACAGCCCGCTTGTGCGGCATCAACGTGTGGGCCAACAAAATCGCCCTCTATACGCTCGCCGGCTTCTTCGTGGGCGTGGCGGGCATGTTTCAGTTTTCGCGACTTTCCTCGGGCAACCCGACATCGGGACTGGGGATGGAGCTGCGGATTATTGCTGCGGTCGTCATCGGCGGTGGAAGCCTGAGCGGCGGACGCGGAAACGTCTTGGGGACGCTCGCCGGCGCGGCGATTATGGGCGTCATCGCCAGCGGCTGCACGCAGTTAGGCTTGAATAACCCGGTGCAGGACGTCATTCTCGGCGTGATCATCGTCGCCGCCGTGACGCTTGATCAGCTCCGTCAGCGCCGGTTGGCGGAATGAAGCGATCGGCGCCAACAAGGCAGATTCCGTCGAACCACAGGAATTTGATGAGTCCCAAATCATGAATCGTCTGGTCCTGATCGGATTTTTGTTGGCGGCTTGCGGGCGAATCGCTTTGGCTGAAGATGCCGCGCCGTTGTATCTCGAGCACCAGGATCTCAGCTATTTTCTTGATGCTCGTGGCGCGAAGCACAAAATTTCGACGATCGCCGACTGGGAGAAGCGCCGCGCGCATATTTTGGCGAACATGCAGCTCGCGATGGGGCCGCTCCCTGACCGCAGCCATCTCGCGCCCCTGGAAATGAGGCAGCTCGACAACGTGTCGCTCGGCTCCGTCAGCCGCCGCAAGATCGAGTATGTTACCGAGCCGGGTTATACGCTGCGGGCTTACCTGTTCATTCCGCAGTCGCTGGATGACCGAAAGATGCCTGCGATTTTGTGTCTGCATCAGACAGTCAAGATCGGCAAGGAAGAGCCGGCCGGTCTGGGCGGAAATCCCAACTTGCACTATGCATTGCACCTGGCCCAACGCGGTTACGTGACGCTGGCCCCCGACTATCCTTCGTTCGGCGAACGCGAGTACGACTTCGACGCCGGTCGCGGCTACGTCAGCGGCAC
>DATGKC010000521.1:0-3272 GCA_035294845.1 Planctomycetaceae bacterium
AGGAAGATTCTCACAAGGGCATCTTCGCGTGCGTCGGCGATCTGTTGCATGCAAAACTCGACGCAGCGGTCGGAATGAATGCGCTCGAAAACATCGCAGGCTCGCAGGCGAAATCGGCGGCCGGCTCCCGTCCACCGCTCGATGACCAATTCCACGACTTCCGGCGTCCCGATTTGTGCAAGCGCCAGGGCTGCGTCGTCACCCAGGTCCCAATCTTCACTCTCCAGCCTCGATACGAGCAGCGGAATCGCGCGGACCAGGCGCATCCGAGCTGCCAGGCGCACGAGAAACGGCTCCATCCACTCAACCAGGCGCCGGTTCTTGCGCCGCTGGAGAAGAGCCAAAACGGCCGGCCCCAGTTCCTTGCCGTAAGCGGCCAGAGCCTCGACGATTCCATCGGCGCGCAAAATGTCGATGCGATTCCAGCGGCGGCAGCGAAAGGTTTTTTCGGCCAATTGAACCAGCGCCGCCAGCGCTTCTTTTCGATTGGCGCTCACGAGCAGAATTTGATCTTCGATCGCGGGCCGCAGGACTTCCGGAAACGACGGCAGCCGCGCAATGTCGGACGTGCGGCGCACGAGATGCCCGACCGGCGCGCGGCAAAGGGCAAGTGCTGCCGCGAAGCGGAAGTTGTCTTCAATGGCCGTCCGAAGATAAGGACGAGCGAGAAATGCAATCAGCCCGTCGACCGTCGCTTCGGTCTGCACCAGCCACTGCGCTTCGCGCATCATCCGCCACGACTTTCCTGTGCCGTATCGTTCGACCGAATCGAGCACGATCGGCATGATCGATTCGTCGGTGCTGAAGCCTTCGGAATACCAAGAGACCGCCGTGTAACGTATCTCCTCGTGTTTGTGGAGCAGGGCCCGCCGGATTTGGTCTTCCGCCAGCCTCATGTGCCGCGACCTCGAACAATGCGCGACTCAACTTGCCCGCTTCCAAGGCGGGACTTCGGGAAGAAAAGCGTCGAATTCGGCGATGAGTACGGCTTCATACCCGCCGGCGTAGGTGCCTTTCAGGAACCGGTCGCACGCTTCGGTGAAGAACCGCTCCCAGCTTGCCTCTTCGGCCCCCGGATTGATGGGATAGAACAGGGCGCCATTCGCGCGGGCCGCCTGCATGTCGCCCGGGGCGTCGCCGATCATCAGGACGCGGTTGTCGGAATAGCCGGCCGCCGCCGCTCTTTGCAGAATCTCTTTCTTGCTCCCCATCTCCTGGCCGCAGATCGCCTGGACGAACTGCGAAATCTCGTGTTCCTCCCATTCGGCGTTGAGCGCCGCGCCGGGTGTCGCCGAGCAAACGACCATATCTGCGATTCCGCGCAGCTTTTCCAAAGATTCACGGACGAATGGAAACGGGGGCACTCCCTCGACCATGCGTTCGATGGCGGCATTCACGGCTTTGGACCACTCCAGGGCCCGCACGAGGGCGGCATCGCTGGTGGCTGCCACCTCTTTTTCGAGCGTCGGGTTTCCCAGCTTTGTTTCTCGCTTGATCCACTCTCTCAATCCGGCGATGTCGGGGAATTTCAATTTTCGGCGAGCCACCTCGGGACGGTCCAACAGAATGTCGATCGTGTTCACCAGCGCCGGGAAGCGGTTGATCCCGCGCCACTTCGAGTACAGGTTGACGAACTCGGCCGCCTCGCGCGCGTACTTCGAGACCGCCTGTAATCCGAAGTGTTTGATCGTGTTGGGAATGAAGCATTCCTTGTGCTTGATCTCCATCGTGTCGAACGCGCAACCGTCGGAATCAATGCCGATCACAAAATCATGCTGCCTGCGAAAATCGTACAAGGAGTTCTCCTTGTTTCCACGCTTTGGGTGAAAACGCGCCGGGCGACGCTCTGCGCCGCTGATCAGATCTCCACCGGCAGACGCCGGCCGGCGTTCGTGACATCTTTCAAATCATCATACACATCTCGCTTGGCTGCTGACGACGCAAAAAGATACGTCGCAGGTTGGGAAACCTACGCCACGGGCGAAAGCCCGCGCAGCCCTCCCCCCGTCCACGGGGGGATCGAGGGGGGCGTCGGCGCGTCTCGGTGCAGCTAACCGCGAACCGGCGATAGAGCGATGCGCATGTTGAGCGCGCACTCCACGGGGCCATCGCTCGACCGGCGTCTCCGGCAACGCACAAGTTGTGCGAAGTCGTGCGTGCCGCACGCGTCATTTCGCAGCGATCGCCCTGGCCTCGCCACCCGCCGCCTAACCCACGTGCCATTCTGGTCTTTGCGCGCCCTACTTTCGATCCGCCTGCGGGACGTAGGCGGGCAATTTCTTGTCGGCGAAGATCGGCTTCAACTGGGCCAACCGCAGCCGGCCGCCGATCATCGGCACGCTCACCCAGTCTTCGCCCACGAGCGGTCCTGCATATTTCAAGAAGTCGTTGCTGACGTCTGTGCCGTCCGGCGTGATCCATTCGTCGGGAAATTTTCGTTCGCTGTTGGCAACGTCGGCCAGCGGCACTTTGTCGTAGCGCACTCCATAGACCGGCGAATTATTTCGCAGGATCGTGGCCATGCAGCCGCTCTGCCCGGCAGCCGCCAAAAGCGCCGCCTGCCTGCCGACTTTGTACGCTTCTTCAAGATCGACCGTCGAAGCATAGATCATATTGTGCCGCTGGTCGGTTCCCGGGACGTTGCAGCGGGCGGCCCCCTTGACCGGCAATTTCCGCTCGTTGAGCGCATTGACGATCACCTGCGCGACGGTGACCTTGCTCGCGCTGAACGACGTGTGCCCGAAGGCGTCTTTCACTTCCCCGAGGTCGCCCAGTTTCAACCCTTCGCTGACGACGACGATCACGCGGCCGTCGCGTCGCAGTTGATCGTTGATATTGTCGGCAAGCTGCGCGATCGTGATGGGTCGCTCCGCCAGATATATTTGCAATGGAATCTGCCGATCAGGATCGGCCAATCGCGCCGCCGCGGGGATGAAGCCGATCGCCCGCCCCATCGCCTGCAAGACCAGCACCGGATCGGCGGGCGAGCTGCCGGCGTTTTCTTCGTTGGCGAATTGCACGGCGTGCGACCAATACCGCGCCACGCTGCCGTAGCCGGGAGTATGGTCGATCAGCCGAAATGCGCTGTCGCCCACGTCGTTGTCGATCGTTTTCGGAATGCCCACTCCGACAAGATCGACCCCGCGCTCGCGGGCCAGGCGCGCCACTTTGTTGGCGGTATCCATCGAATCATTTCCGCCGATGTAGCAGAAATACCCGATGTCGTGGGCCGTCAAGACATGGATCACCCGCTCGAAGTCGTCGGTCTGATT
>DATGKC010000522.1:0-4500 GCA_035294845.1 Planctomycetaceae bacterium
GTTGCCCTTGTCGAATTCGTCGTCGTTGACGATCAGCGTGCCCCCGCGGCGCAGGTCGCCCACGTTGGTCTTGAGGGCCGCCGGGTTCATCGCCACCAGCGTATCGACCTCGTCGCCGGGCGTGTAAATATCATGGCTCGAGAAGTTGACCTGGAAACCGCTGACGCCGGCCAAGGTCCCGACGGGGGCGCGAATCTCGGCGGGGAAATCGGGAAGCGTGCTGACGTCGTTTCCGAACGCGGCGGAGACGTTGGTCAAGAGTCCGCCGACAAGCTGCATGCCGTCGCCGCTGTCGCCGCAAAAACGGACGACCACTGATTCCAGTTGTTCAAGCTTCTTGGCGGGCTGCGGCTGCGGCTCGGGGGCAAGAACTTCTGTCGAGGACATGCTGATGTCAACTCCTTCCACGTGGGACGTTGGCGGCGCCTCTCACGCGAATTCGATCGAGGCGGGGCAGATCGGGGATGGCGGGCTTGTGGTGGGACACGTTATGCCCCTTCGCGATCTCTCGCGTTCAGCAGGGCATGGGGGGCTTGATTGTAAACCGCTTTCGGAAAATGCTCAACAAGAAAGTGCACGACCGACTTCACGTCGACGACTCCAACCGGAGACCCGGAGCGATCGACGACCGGCAATCGGCGGTAACCGCCTTCATCCATCAATTGGATCACCGTCATCAACGTGTCGTCCAATGTCACCGTTCGCGGATGAGCCGTCATGACAGTCGTCAACGGTTGGTCGAGCCCGGTTCCGGACGCCAGCAGCTTGAGCAGGTCGCGCTCGGTGAAAATGCCGATCAGCCGGCCGTCGCGGCAAACCATGGCGCTGCCGTGACTGTGGGCCCGCATTTCACGGACGGCCTCGGTGATCGTTTGCTCTCCCCGCAGCACGGGGATCTCCTTCGGGCCGAGCTGTCCGACGCGGGACGTGGTCAGCAATTGACGAAGAAACAAGACGTTCACCTTGAAAGATCGGTAAGAGTCAGCACTCTCAATCATTGTTGCAGTTTACCCCAATCTTGGAAAGCGTTGATCATTAAAAAACCGATAGCTTGCGCACATTGCGCAATGTTCATACGTGGAAGAACCGGAAATCGAATTGAGGGTTGGAAATCCGCGGTTTTTCCGGAGCTTAATACAGCTCAGCTTGCCGGGCCGTTACGAATCTGCGATAAGGCTTCCCCCAATTTAACGGTGAGCGATCACGCCGCTCTGATTTCAAGCACGACCCGAGGAAGCGTGCGCTGTGCTCGAACCAGTCTCTGAACACCTCCGAGAGCTATTGCTGGAGCTTAACTTATGCTCGCACGGTGACTTGCGCCGATGCCGCCGCCTCGTTCGCCGCTTGACGTTTAATCTCCCCGCCTTCGATTCGGTCTGGTTGGACGCCTTGGTGCAAATGCAGCGCCTGACCCCGTTTCAAGCGCGCATGCTTGCCTCCTCACGCCCGCGGACTCTGGAAATCGGTCCCTGCGTGGCGATCGATCGACTGGGCGGCGGACATCGAGGGCAAACGTTTTTGGCTCGGCCGCGCGACGGACGTGAAAAGTGCGTCGCCAAAGTCCTGCATTCTTCGCCGCAGCTCACAGAACAGGCGATGGATCGCCTGAGCGCGCTGGTCGAGCGCGTCGGGGACCTTGCCCATCCGTCCCTAGTCGCTCCCGCCTCGTTTATTCGTCCAGGGAGCGGCGCCGTACTTGTCAGTCGCTATGTTCCAGGCCCCCACCTGGGAGAGCTGCTCGTGAGGCGCGGCCGTTTTCCAGCGCCCGTTGTCTGGGAAATCGGCCGGCAATTGGCCGACGGCCTGGCGACCTTGGCTGACCGCGGATGCTCCCACGGCGACATTCGCGCCGCCAATGTCCGTCTCACGTCCGCCGGGGCGGCAGTGCTCGTAGACAGCGGGATTCGGCCGGCCCTCGACCCGGCGCTGACTTATCACGCCGGTCTCACCCCCGAGCAATGCGATGGTGTTGCCCCCGAACTCATCGGCAGCACCCTCCCACCCAGTGCCGCCTCGGATGCCTACGCCTTGGGCTGTCTGTTGTGGCAGCTTCTGGCCGGGCGTCCCCCCTTTCCCGGCGGCGATCCGCTCGTTAAGTTGGCGGCCCACCAGACGCGCATCGTCGACGACGTGGTCAAATGGGCGCCTGATACGCCACCCGCGCTGGCCGAAGGCATTAAAAGGCTGACCGCGCGCCACGCATCCGATCGCCCCAAGAACTTCTTGGAGCTTCTGGAGTTCTGGGGAGCTCCGAACCGCCAAGGGCGGCGCCGGCTGGCCGGTTTTCGCCGGCGGTTCGATTCGCCCGCCCGCGAAACCGCCAAGAGGCGAAACGTTTCGACGCCGACGCGCTGGCTGTTCGTGGCGGCCGCGCTCTTCGCCCTCTCCGGGGCCGCCGTCACGCTTGCCGACAAAGGCGCTCGCAATGTGGCTCTTGCATGGGCCGCGCAAATCTCGCAATCGTTCGGAACTGACGCGGCACAGCGCCGGGAGATCGCGATGCAACGTGCAGAAAGACCCGAGAAAGACAATCTGCTCGCAAGCGTTTCGGAGGGAATTGAAAGCGGTCGGCCTCTTCCCAATCCGGATCGGCGCGGCGTGGTGCACCTCGATGCGCAGGGCATCTATCGAGCCTCGGATATCACCGCGGTGGGTGAGCTGTCGATCGTCGGTCCCGATCGGGGCTTGGCGCAAATCGTGATTGGCGAGCGTCCCTTGAAGCTTTGGGCCGAGAAAGTGAAACTCCAGCGTGTTCAGATCGCAGCCGCGCCTGGAATATCAGCGCGGCCACCGAAGCTCAACGCCCTCGCCTTGATCCAGGCTCAGGAGCTGGCGGTCAGCGATTGTGTGTTCGCGGTCGACTCGGAACCTGGCGCTGCTGAAATCGGCGCATCGGTGGGCAATTCGCTGTCGCCGATCGCCCCGCCCACGGGACCGGCACTCATCGCCTGGAAACTGCTCGATCCGGCTGAAGGGCGCGGCGGCCGCGGGACCGTTCGCAATTCGCTTTTCTACGGGGAAGGACCGGCCGTCTACCTCTCGCATGCCGTCCGGCAATTGGAATTCGACGACGTGCTGAAGGTCGGAGTGAGCCCGCTCGTGCAACTGGCTGCCGTCCCGCCGGCAAAATCCAGCGTGGTCGTGCGACTCAATCACACGACGTGCCGAATGTCCGGGGCGATCTTGCGATGGATCGTTCCCGAAACCCCGCCGCGGGGAAGTGTGCTGATCGACGCCGCCGACTGCGTGTTTGATCTCGGTTCCCAGCATGCAGCACTGATCGAGCTTGCCGGAAGGCGGCCGGATTCCGGCTGGCTGCGGTCGATGCGGATGACGGGCGAGGGTTCGATCGTGGGGCGCGATCTCACGATCGCCGCGTTTGTTTCGACCATCGACGGCCGGCTCGAGGCGCTCGATGCGTCGGCGCTGGAGCTGGAGGGGATCTTTTCCGGGCCGTTTGAATTCGCAGGAGCGGCGGGACTGAGCGCTGCTGACTCGCAAATTGAAACGAGCGAGGCTCCGCGGCGGTCGAGCGATCGTCCGGGGATTCATGCGGCCGCTCTTCCCGATTTTTGCGTGCGGTCCTCCGCGCAGTGAACGCCACGCCTTTCGGGCAGTTTGGCGAATCGGCGCCTCAAACCGCCGAGGCAGGCCAGGTGGCGTCCTTCTCGGGAAGATTGGCAAGCTGCGAACTGTAATAGGCCTGGACGCCTTCGGTCAGAATTTGCTTGGCCCCGGAAAGAAACTTCGAGGCGTCGAACCACGGCTCGCGAAAGTTTTCGAGCAGCTCATCGAGCGTGGCCTGCGAATGATGCTCTTCCTCGAGGTCGTGATACGTGAGGTACCCCAGGTTGACGGGCTTGGCGAGCGTGCCATTCAGCTTTTTCATTCCGGCGATCCACGGCTTCCAAAGGCCATTGGCGGCCCAGTTCTCGATCCCGAACGAGGCCCCGAGGGCCGTATTCTGATCGGTGCTGGCATAGCATTGAAACGTCGCGTCGACGAATGCCTTTGTGCCGGGAAGCGCGATCCAGATTTTGGCGAGGTCTTCGAATCCCAGCCCCAAGCCTTGAGCCATCGAGCGCATCCACGTGAAGTGAACCGTGTCGAGACTCCAATGGCCAGTCAGATCGCCCTCGAACCCGCTCTCGTAAGGAATCCCCTTCTCGTTGAGCAGCACATTGAGCCGTTCCAGATAGGCTTCGAGCGTGGGTGCGTTGGCCACCAGTTTCGCCTGCGCCACGTCGAACTGCGCCGCAAAAACCGAAAACTGCTGCACCTCGTGGCGCGCCTGGGCGTACGTCACTCCCTGGGCAAAGCGTTCGAGGTAGCGGTTGCCGGCCACGATCGGATGGCACAGCACTTGCTCGCACGCATCGACGAGCAACCGCGAAAACTCGGCGGCCGATTCGCCGGTCATCTCGCCCTTTTCAACCAGCCCGTGCACCTCTTGCAGCACGCGGTCGGCCTGCGCCGAAAAAAGCTGCAAGTGCGGCGGCA
>DATGKC010000523.1:0-6594 GCA_035294845.1 Planctomycetaceae bacterium
ACCGGTCCGCGGACACTCGTGCTGCGCGGCATCCAGCACCTCGATGTCAAGAACGGCGATGTGCTGTTGCTCGTGGGGACGACGAAGGGCGCATTCCTCTTGCGGTCGAAGCGGGATCGCAAGCGTTGGCAGGTCGCCGGACCGTACTTTCACGGGCAAGCGGTTTACTCCCTGGCGTATGATGGCCGGAACGGCCGTCATCGATTGTGGGCCTCAACCGGCAGTTTGCTTTGGGGCACGTATCTGCGCTCCAGCGATGATTTCGGCAAGACCTGGACGAACCCGCTTGAGGCCAACATCAAGTTTCCGCCGGAATCGGGAGTCTCTCTCAAGAATATCTGGAAAATAGCGCTGGGTCCCCCGGCAATGCCAGACACGCTCTATTGCGGCGTCGAGCCCGCTGCCCTCTTCGAATCGCACGATACTGGCGAATCGTGGTCGCTCGTGCGCGGTCTTTTCGATCATCCCCATCGGCCGCGCTGGATGCCTGGCCTGGGCGGATTGTGTTTGCACACGATCTTGCCGCATCCGACCCAGCCCGGGCGGATGCACGTCGGCATCTCCGCGGCGGGCGTTTATCGGACCGATGACGACGGCCGGACCTGGCAAGCGCGAAACCAAGGCATACGCGTCACGTTCATGCCCGAGCGATTTCCGGAGTTCGGGCAATGCGTACACAAGATCGTTCGGCATCCCGATCGGCCGGATCGACTCTTCCTGCAAAACCACTGGGGGCTGTATCGGTCGGACGACGGCGCCGACACCTGGAACGACATCGCCCACGGAGTGCCGTCGGATTTCGGCTTCGCCATGGCGACTCATCCGCACGATTCCGACTGCATCTACATCGTGCCCATGGAATCCGATGAATTTCGCTGCACTCCCGAGGGGCGCCTGCGCGTCTACGTCACGAGAAACGCAGGGGCTTCCTGGAAGCCGTTGACACGGGGCTTGCCTCAGGATGGCGCCTACGAGACCGTCCTGCGCGACGGGATGGTAACCGATCCATTCGATCCAGTCGGCCTCTACTTCGGAACTCGCAGCGGAAAGCTGTACGCATCGAGGGATGCGGGCCAAACCTGGAAGGAATTGCTCAATGGCCTGCCGCAGATTGTCTGTGTGGCCAGCGCCGTCGTTACTGAGCTTGCCGGCCGTTCCGCGCCCAGCCCGGCTCAAAAGCGAAAACGCGCGTCTCCCAAAAAGACCAAGACCAGCGTCAAACGCAAGGCCAGCCGGCCGATCGGGAAGAAGAGGAGGCGCCGATGAAAGTCAGCTTTTGGATCCCGGGGGCACTTACGTCCATGACCGGCGGACAAAGTCATGTGGAACTGGACACTTCCGGCGGCACGCTTGGGAACGCCCTCGAAGGACTGTTTGCGGCATACCCGGGCATCCGGGACCGCATTCTAACGGAGCGCGGCGAAATCCGGCACCACGTCAATGTGTTTGTTGGAAAGAAGGAATCGCGCACGATGGCCGGACTGGCGACGCCCCTCGTGGAGGGCGTTGAGATTTCGATCATCCCCGCGATCAGCGGGGGGTGAGTTATTGCGAGATGTCGAACGGGATTCTTCGGTGCGGGGAGCCGACGACGGGAGTCCCCAACGAGGAAGCTCAGCCGAATTTTCCTTGCATTTACGGCCGTCGGTGCGTAAGAATGGCCGCTGAGGCATGGCAGAAATGCGAATTGCCGCCAATTGCCGCCGGCGTTGGCGGGTTCCGTGCGATCTATTATGAGCATCCGGCTTTTGGCTCGAACCGGTTTTGTCTGGAGCGCTGGGGCGCTTCTCGTCCTGATCGCATTGTCGGCTTCTCGCCTCGAGGCAAGCTGCGGCGACTATGTCACCGTCGCGGGACAGCTTGTGCATTCTTCCCACGAGCATTCCGGGCCGATGAACGGTGATGCGTCCCAAACGGGCGGCGGCGGCCCGTCGGACGGCCGACCGATTCCGTGCGGCTGCACGGGAGCAAGCTGCTCGAACGATTCGCTGCCCGCTGCGCCGGCGCCGAGAATCGTCACGGGCGGCCAGGAGCTGGCAGCCATCGACGCTCGTTCTTCGAACGATGTTGCCCCGAGCGTCCCACTGGCGACCTCTGCAAACGAGGCGGCGGCCGAGGGACATCGCCTTGGCATTCTGCGGCCGCCGCGCTGATCTTTCGGCGCTCGCCGGCGTAGCCTGAAGCCTATTCGCTGTCTTTAGCAGTGAGATGCTCTGCGCCGGATTCTCCATCGAACCGGTGTGCCGAACAAGGCGATCGAGCGCCGCCGGCTGCGCACCAATGTGTTCGCCCCGTTCGCGCTGCGCGTTGTCTCATGAAATGAGAACGGGCGGTCGATCAGGTCGCATCCCATCGCGAAAAATGCGGTTTTTTGCCTATTTCTTCATCATCCACGGAATTTATGTTCCAGGGGAAATGTCATGCAATTCCTTCGCAGTGATTTAGTCCCGTCGCGTCGCTCGAATCGAAGCGGATTTACGCTGATCGAGCTGTTGGTGGTGATTTCAATCATCGCCGTTCTGATGTCGTTGATCCTACCCGCGGTGCAAAGCGCCCGCGAGGCGGCCCGCCGCACGCAGTGCCTGAACAACATGCACAACCTCTCGCTGGCGATGACGCATTTCGCCAGCGGCCGCGCGAGCGTAGTCCCGTGCCTCGACGAAGGGGGCTACAACTGGCCGGTGAGCCTGCTGGCATATCTCGATCGCAACGACCTGGCGGGCAATACGGCGTTCTACAACGTCGTAGCGCTCGACGTTCTCACATGCCCCAACGACCCGAACAATTTCAAAAAGCAGAATGGCCTCAGTTACGGGCTGAACTGCGGATACGCGAATTTTCCGCCGGTTGGTTCGAACCCGGTGACAGTCACCGAGGCCGACGCCGCCCCGGGAAGCCCGCCGAGTTTTCACAGCGGTTTCGACATCGGGTGGGTGACGGGAAACAATTTCCCGACGATCAACGGCACTGATGCCGATTGCGCGCGCGACAGCGGCGTATTCTGGCGAAATTTAGCGCCCTATTTCAGCAACGCGGCGCCAAACCCGTACAACGGCGACACGTTTCGCATGACACTCGACCGCATTTCGCTCCGCGACGGCCTCGGCCAGACGCTGATGATCCTTGAAAACCACAACGCTCAGAACTGGGGAGGCGCAAATCCGGACGCTGTCGGCAATGCCAACAAGTTCGTTTATCCGTCGCTGGGAAGCTCGACGACTTCGACTTCGGTGCTCGATTGCGGAATCGTGGTCTATCACGCCGAGTTGACGATGCCTGGCATGATGATGTCGGGGAATGCTCAACTGGCCGTCACCGCCGCCCCGGCGCTCCCCACGTCGCGAATCAACGGCAACAAAGGCTTCGGCATCGGCGCCTGCCCTTCGCCCAACAGCACTCATCCGGGCCTCGTGACGGCGGCGTTCTGCGACGGCCGCGCTCGCGTGCTTTCTGAGAACATGAATTATCTTGTCTATGTGTCGCTCATTACGCCGGGAGGGACTCGTCGAGGCCAGACTCCCGTTGGAGACAGCGCTTATTGACTTAAAGCGTCCCAGCGACGACCCCGACGCCAGCGTCGCTACGGCGCTGTGCGCAGGGGCACTGCGGGAAATGGAAAACCGTCGCGGGCAATCTTTCTCTTTTTTAGGCAAAGAGTTGCGACGTCAACGCGACACTTCGAACTGGCGATTTTCGAGGTTTTCAGCTTACCGGCAAATTTCTTCGAAACAAACGTGCTTGTTGTTCGTCTAATCTTGAGACATTGAAACGAAATTCCCGATCGAGTAATCGCAATGAAACGATCAATCGCACTCTTGGCCGTAATGGCCTTCTGCGCGGTGCATTCGGCCGCATTTGGGCTCTATTTGGTCAATAACGAAGGCACGTGGCCTAAAAGCTGGCCGAAGGAATTGGAACCGCTGCGAAAACAATCGCGCACGTTAGAGGGTCCGATTGGGGCCGAGCGGCACTACCTCATCCCCTTCACCCAACGCGACCAGTTTGAGTCGGCCTGGCCGCATTTGCTGAAGGTCAAAAGCAAAGGAGCTCCGATTTTCCTGGTGCGTGGACCGAAGACCGATTTTTTCGAGGTCAAACCCGCGGGTGTCGTCGTCTTTGCTCCTTCCGCTCAGGCAGACAAACGGGCCGATCTCGAAGAGCCGCTCGGTGGGACGTGGCCCAACGCAAGAACACGCTGGATGAACACAACGTTCATCGAGCTGGCTGTCGATGGAGATATCGTCGATTTGAACCGCATTGCTCTGCCGGCCGATACTCCGATCATCGACGAGCGGTTCAAGGACGATAAGAACAAGTAGCTTGGGCCCGCCAAGACGCGCAGGCATCTAGCAGGAGATCACTAGCGAGTGTCGCTTGAGATTACTATCGTTCGTGCTGGCAATGCCGACCTGCTCACGCGGGTCGCGGCAGGCGTCTTCGATCACGCGATTAAGTCCGATCGCTGCCGGGAGTTTATCAGCGATCCGCGGCACCATCTGGCTGTTGCGATCGAGTCAGGCGTGGTCGTCGGAATGGCTTCGGCCGTTCATTACGTCCACCCCGATAAGGAACCGGAGCTTTGGATCAATGAGGTAGCCGTCGCGCCGACGCACCAGCGGCGCGGGCTCGGAAAGCGGCTTGTGGACGCCCTCTTGGATCTCGGTCGTCAACTCGGCTGCACGGAGGCATGGGTCTTAACCGACCGCGGCAATGCGCCGGCGATGCGGCTCTACGCATCGTGCGGCGGAAGCGAAGATGCGCAGGATGTGATCATGTTCACGTTCAAACTGAATTGAACGCCCCAATTCTAAAAAACGCAAAAACCCCCGACAAATCGAGGGTTTTGCGTTTGGCAGCGGGAGCGGATGGGAATCGAACCCACCTGGCGCCTTTGCAGACGCCACACCGGGTTTGAAGCCCGTGGCGGTCACCAGAGCCGCGTACACCCCCGAAATCGTGACGTCATTATATCTCGACGTCCGCCCGCATTCTACGCATCGATATCGCGGATATTGCTGCATTTTTGTGAGCGATCTCCATTCCAGGCAGGTCTCGCATTCCGGTTCACCAGGATTTGCATCAAGACTGCGGCAAGATATGCCGATTGAAGGGAAAAGTAGGATTGCTCTGTCCGCAACGGAAGTAGGGGATGCTCCGATGAAAGAGACTCGACGCACGGCCGGCTCTAATGCAATTTCAGGCGCCCATCGGGCAAGCTGGCTGATATTGGCTGCGACCGTCGGATGCTTTTCCGGGGCGGGTTGCTGCGTTGGCCCACAGGTGCGGGACACCGCCTGCGACGTGGGCATGACCGATATCCCCACGGAAATGCAGAAAGTGAGCATTCCCCCTTATCGCGTCGAAGCGCCGGACATTTTGTCGATCGAGGCGGTGAACAACATCCGGCCGGCCGAAGATCCGTTGCACGCCGGGGATGAATTGGTGATTCTCGCGAGCAATACGCTCCCGATTGATCCTCAAGGCGACGCCGTCGAACAGGAATTCAAGCGAATTCCGATGTACCGGAACGCCGACGGTTCACCGGTTCCCTATCGGGTGCAATCCGACGGCACCGTGGATCTGGGTCCGGAATACGGCGCGGTTCTGGTCGAGGGCCTGACCGTCAAGGACACCAGGCTCGCCATCGAGAAGCACCTCCGCGACAACGCGGGGCTCGACGAACCCAAAGTGACGGTATCGATGCCCAACGTCAACGGCAAGCAGTTGATCTCGGGCGAACACCTGATCCGCCCCGACGGTACCGTTTCGCTGGGCGTTTACGGGAGCGTGTACGTCAACGGCATGACGCTCGATGAGGTGAAATCCGCAGTCGAAGAGCATCTCTCGCACTACATACACCAGCCCGAAATGCAAATCGACGTGCTCGCCTACAACAGCAAAGTGATCTATGTCATATCTGATGGGGCCGGGAGCGGCGAGTCGCTCGTCCGCGTTCCCTTTACGGGCAACGAGACTGTGCTCGACGTGATGTCGCAAGTCGACGGCCTGTCGGAGGTCTCCGCCAAGAACAACCTCTGGCTGGCTCGTCCGGGGCCGCACGGCAGCGAGGTCACGCAGAAGATGGCGATCGACTGGCGAGGCATCACGCAGGATGCCGTCACGACCACGAACTACCAATTGCTCCCGGGCGACCGCATTTATGTGAAGGCCGATCCGCTGATCGTCGCCGACAGCACCATCGCCAAATTCACCGTGCCTCTTTCGCGACTGCTGGGATTCACGCTGTTGGGCAACGGCACGGTCCGCTCGCTGCAACGCGGAGCGAACTCGCCCCCGACGCTCGGCTTTTTCTAAGGATGGCGACGATTCCGAGGCGATCGGCTGATCTCGACAAGAATTGGGGCAAGATGGATTTGCCGGGAATTGATTGGTTGCAGACGGGATAATGAGAAGGTTAAACTGGAAACGTCGTCTTGAAACACGGGTTTTTGAGGGAGTCAAAATCATGCTCAGATTGACGCTCGGATGTTTGGCGCTCGTTGCCGGCCTCATCGTCGCCGAAAGCACCGCCTCGGCGCAGATGATTCTCCCGACCCAAAAACCAATGGGCAATGCGATGCAGCGGCCGCGGCG
>DATGKC010000524.1:0-7050 GCA_035294845.1 Planctomycetaceae bacterium
CCCCGCGTCAGTTTGTCGCCGCAAACTTCTGGTGGGCGCGGCGCCGGAACGCGCACGAATAAGCAACCCGTTCAGCTCGCAGCCCGTGATGACGACATTTTCGGCTTCCATCCCACGACCAGGCACGCCGGTAAGAGCAACAAAACGCCCAACAGGTTGCCCGCGATCGTCACGCAGGTGAGCTCGGCGAACCGCTGGGTGGGAACGAAATTCGAGACCAGCAATACGGCCATCCCCGCGAACAATAAAAAGCTGGTCGCCACGATCGCCCGCCCGGTGCCGCGAAACGCCCGCCCGATCGACTTTTTCACGTCGCCGTCGATGTGCATCTCTTCGCGGAACCGATAGAGAAAATGAATCGTATTGTCGTCGGCCAGCCCCAGGCAAATCGTGAAGACGATCACGTTGGCGACGTTCATATCGTAGCCGCGAAGTCCCATGTAGCCCAGCGTCGCCAAGAGCGGCGTGAGGTTGGGAAGCGCGGCGATCAGCCCGGTCCGCAACGAGCGAAATTCGATCGCAATCAGGCCGAAAATGACGAGCGAGGCGGTGATGAGCGAAAAAAACAAATCGCCGATCAACGTCGTGAGCGCGCGGGCGTTGACGTAGGCTTCGCCCGTCAAGCGCGCTTCAATCGGCCCGCCGCGCGGAAAGGCCTTCGCCAGGCAGTCTTCGAGCTGATGCGTCACGTCGAGCGTCTGCTGCGAGCCGATCTCCGCGAGCCGCAAGCGAATTCGGGCCAGCTTTCCATCCGGGGCTACGAACGAATCGTAGTGAAACGCGGCCGCGAACCGTTCGACGAAACGCTCGGTGCGCGCGAGGCGCGTGAGGCCGGCCTTTCCATCGGGGACAAGCTCGTGGTCTGATTCAGAAACCCGACGACCCGGCCAGTGCGCCAGCACTTCGCGGAATAGATCGGCATAAGAGTTCGCAGCCAAGACGCCGGGCAGCTCCCGCGCCGTTTGCTCGACTTCGAGCACGCGGTGAAACACGTCGGGCTCGATGAACCGGCCGGGGGCGTCGGCCTTGAGGCTGATTTCCAAAGGCATGACGCCCGCAAGCTTTCGCTCGACGAATCGCAGAGTTTGCACCGAGGGATGCTTTTCGGGAAACGTCTCGATCGTCGAGAAGGAATTGATCCTGACGCCGCTTCCCGCCCAGAGCGCTCCCAGAGAGACCAGAAGCGCGCCGGCGATGGTCAGCCACGGATGCCGGGCCACCGCAAATCCGGCAGCGCTCGCCGTGCGCGAAGCGAGGTCGGTGCGCGCATCATTCCAGGCGCTCGCCCGCGGAGGACGAAAGAATCGCAACGCGGCCCCCAGCGCGATCAGCGTGCACACGTACTGGTATCCCACGCCGATGGCCGCCTGCCAGCCGAAATTTCTCAGCAGCACCGAATGCGCCGTCGCCAGGCTGGCGAATCCGACGGCCGTCGTCAGAGCCGCGAGCAGGCAGGCGGGGGTCATTTTGACGATCGCGGCCAGGGCGGCCGAGCGCCGGTCGCGCGAGCCGAGCGCCGCCTCTTCGGCGTAACAACTGATGATTTGCACCGAGCTCGACACGCCGATAATGAGCAGCAGCACCGGCAAGACGTTGGTGACGAGGTTCACCGTCTCGTGAGTCGCGGCTAATGTGGCAAGCGTCCACGTGAGACCGATTCCTACGGCCGCCAGCGGCAGGATCGCCCCCGACAATCGTCGAAACATCAGCGCCAGCACGGCCAGATACACCAGCCCCGCCAGCGGCACCAACGTCAATTGATCGGCGCGCAAATCGTGAACCACATCGACCCGCAGCACCGGCAGCCCCGTCAGGCGCACCCTATGACCTTCGGGCGGCGGGCAGTCGGCCAGGGTTTGGCGCACCGCCGCCACCGTCCTTCGCATCCCTTTGATATCGCGCGCTTCAGGATCGAGGAACACGGGAATCGCGGCGACGCGATCGTCCTGGCTGAGCAGGCCGCTGCGAACGAGCGGCCGGCCATCGAGCAGCTCGCGCGCCTTTTCGGCCGAGACTTCATCGACCCGCCCCGGCACGAGGGAAGCCAAGCGCAGGCCGCTCATCGTCAATCGGGGCACTTGCAGCGTCGCCAGCGAATCGACCGAGCGCACGCGGGGAATCGCCGCAAGCTGGCAGGCAATATCCTTTTGCCATTGCAGCGCCCCGGCATTCAGCACGTCTTCTGCGCCCCTCGCCTCGAGCACGACAAGCACGACCGCCTCGTCGTATCCAAACGTCCGCTTGAATTCTTCGGAAAAGCCGACCAATTCGTCATCGCCACGGTAGATGGCCTGCGGCGTGAAATCGAATTGCAAGAACGGGACAAACACGAGCGCGGCGCCGACCGACGCCGCCATGAGGCCCATCACGAGCCGCGGATGCTCGACAAGAAACGCGGCAAACCGTCGCCACGCAGAATGAAACTGAAAGGTCATTTCCGTCCGGATACTGAAACGTAGTATTATAGGAATCAATCGTCAGGATGCGAACCGTTGAATTCTTAATTTTGCGTCATCCGATCGGGCCCGGGACGCGGGCGCCATCGCGGCTAATTCCTTTCGCCTCAGGCAGGTACGACGATTTACTCGGGAGAAGAGCCATGAAAATGAACCGTTGGTCGACGCTGGTTTTGGGAATTGGACTCTTGCTGGCACTTGTGGTCGTCGCCGTTCAGAATTCGCTGGACGCCCAGGACAAGCCGGCCCCTGCCGAGCCTGAAAATCCCTTCGCCGACAAGATCGTGATGATCTACGAACGCAACGACCCCTCGCGCAGCGCCGGATTCGTGCTGGAGCAGGCGGCCATCACGGAGGTCAAGGGGTTTCGCTTTCTCGTGGGCAAATGCATCGATCGGCGCGATGATTCGATGGCCGGCCTCAAAGCCAGAATTCCACTCGACAGCATCGGTTCGATCATCGAATTCGAGAACCTCAAGGCCTACGAGGAATACGAAGCCAAATTCCCGGACGACGTCGAGGCGATGCCTCTGCCATTGGGCGTCCCCTTCCCGCCGGACGGCGCGAGTTGACCCTTTGCCCTTTCGCGAACGACGCGGACGAATTGAGGAGTTGTCACCATGAGCGATGCCTACTTGCTGGCCGGAGCGCGAACGCCCATCGGAAAATTTCTGGGCGCGCTCAAAGGCGTTCCCGCTCCCGAGTTGGGGGCGATCGCCATTCGCGCAAGCCTGCTGCGCGCCGGATTGCACCTGCGCGAAGTCGACGAAGTCATCATGGGAATCATTCTCTCGGCCGGCGTGGGGCAGGCCCCTGCCCGCCAGGCCGCTCTCAAGGCCGGTTTGCCCCCGACCGTGGCGGCGCTCACCATCAACAAAGTGTGCGGCTCGGGGCTGAAGGCGGTGATGCTGGCGTCGCAGAGCGTGCGTCTGGGAGAAGCGCGCATCATCGTCGCCGGCGGGATGGAGAACATGTCGCGGGCGCCCTACTTGTTGCCGGGCGCGCGCGAGGGCCTCAAACTGGGAGCCGCCAAGCTCGAAGACTCGATGCTGCTGGATGGCCTGTGGTGCGCGTTCGAAGATTGCCACATGGGCAATCATGCCGAATTCACAGCGCGCACCTGCGAGATTCAGCGACGCGATCAAGACCGCTATGCCGAAGAAAGTCAGCAACGGGCCGCCCGCGCCGCGGCCGCGGGGGCCTTCAAGGATGAAATCGTGCCGGTTCCCACCTTGATCAAAGGAAAAGAGACGCATGTCTCAACCGACGAAGGTCCTCGACCCGAGACAACGCTCGACGCGCTGGGCAAGCTCAAACCGGCGTTTCAGACCGACGGGACCGTGACGGCCGGCAACTCGTCGATGCTCAGCGACGGCGCTGCCGCGGTCGTCGTCGCCGATCGCGAAACGGCCGACCGGTCGCCCGCCCCGTGGAAGGCGCGCATCGTGGCTTCGCACACCAGCGGCGTCGAACCGCAGAAAATATTTTTGGCGCCGATCGACGCCATCCGCGAAGTCGTGCGGAAAGCGCAACTTGCGCTCGATCAAATCGACTTGTTCGAAATCAACGAGGCCTTCGCCGCCCAGATGCTGGCCTGCATCAATGCGCTGCACCTGGACCCGGCCAAGGTCAACGTGCACGGCGGCGCGATTGCGCTGGGCCATCCCATCGGCGCGAGCGGGGCACGTGTGTTGGTGACGCTGCTGTCGGCGCTCAAACAGCGTAACTTGCGCTATGGCGTCGCCAGTTTATGCCTGGGCGGCGGCAACGCCGTCGCGATGGTCGTCGAGCGCCTGTGACATCGCCAAGCCCACGGGCCGCCGCCCGTGGGTCAGCGCCGAGAAAAATTCCCATCCTTTTTTGGCCCGGAGACAAATCGTGCCTGTGACGCAATTAGCAGTGATCGGAGCCGGGACGATGGGGCGCGGAATCGCCGAGGCAGCCGCCACGCGAGGCATCGAGACGTGCGTCGTCGAGGTGAGCCCCGAGCAGCGTCAAAAGGCCCAGTCGCATATACGCACGTCGATCGAAAAGGGCATCCAGCGCGGCAAGCTCAGCCTGTCGGGCCCCGATGAAGTTTTGAAACGCATTCGCTTTGAGGCCGATCTGTCGGCGGCAGCGAAGGCCGATTTCGTGATCGAAGCGGTGCCTGAAAGTGAAGCTCTCAAAACCGACATTCTGCGTCAGCTCGACAAATCATGCCCCCCCAGCGTCATTCTGGCGACAAATACGTCGAGCATTTCAATCACCCGGCTGGCTGCGGCGACCGGGCGGCCGGCAAAAATCGTGGGAATGCACTTTTTCAATCCCGTGCCCATCATGCCGCCGGTCGAGGTCGTGCGCGGCTTGACGACATCCGACGAAACGCTGGAAGCCACGCGGGCACTGGCGCAACAAATGGGAAAGCAAGCGTTCATCGTTCACGACAGCCCCGGGTTCGTCGTCAATCGCGTGCTCATGCCATTGATCAACGAAGCGATCTTCACGCTGCACGAGGGAGTCGCCGACGCGGCCACGATTGACTCACTGATGAAACTGGGGTGCAATCACCCCATGGGGCCCTTGGCGCTTGCCGATCTTGTGGGATTGGATGTGTGCCTGTCGATCTTGCACGTGCTATTCAAGGAGCTCGGCGATCCCAAGTTCCGTCCCTGCCCGCTTTTGGCGCGGATGGTCGATGCCGGCCGGCTGGGTCGCAAGACGGGTCAGGGATTTTACAAATACTGAGACCACCTGATGCCGCCGCACAGGATGGCGAGAAAGACATCGGCATAGTGCCCGCCGAGTTTGGGAAGCGGCTTGTCGGCGGCATTACGATCGCATTAGGCCATCGGCATGCGGGCCATGCGGGCGCGGCGCTCGGCGCGGCGGCGGGCGCGGCGGCGTTTGTCGCTGGGCTTTTCATAAAACTCGCGGCGACGCATTTCTTTCTTGATTCCGCTGTGTTCCACCAGCTTGCGAAACCGACGCACCGCTTCTTGAATGGATTCCCGTTCGCGCAAACGCAGCTTGACCACAAATTCCTCCGCTCCAGTGAATTCGATAATTGACGACCATGCCGCCGCTCTGCCGGCCGGACTGCATCCGGCGGCTGCCTTCAACCTTCGTGGGAAAGCAGACGCGGCCATTCGCCCCAGACTCGGTAGAATACCAGAATCGCCGTTCCAGTCAAACAGCAAACGAAATTCGAGGTTATCCCGCACATCCGCGCGTATCCGCGAAATCCGCGGTCATTTGTCTTTTTAATCGCTTTGGCTGCGGCCGAGGGATGCGCCGGGAAGTCCGCGGTTTTGCCTTTCCATTTGCCGCGGGCGAGGCGTGAGCGTCTCAAGCTCCGTTGAATCTGGCGCTTACGAGCACGCGGGAATTCCGGTCTTGACGATTTCACCGGCCTTGTGGTCCCATACGCCGGCCCAAGGTCGTAAATCCATCTCTTTGCCATTTCTTCGTTTGCGTCGTGCGTTGTCGGCGATTCTGGTCCGAAATGTGACCGCCTGGCGTCCGCCGGTAACTAACGGGTTGAAGCAGCAATCATTCAACCTGTCGGAGGCGCAAAAGTGTGGTGTCTGTCTTGGAGCTTATCGAAAAGACCGACGAACAGTTGGCGGCCGAAGCCGCACGCGAGGTTTCCGACGGACCGGCCTTTAATGCCCTCGTCGGCCGGCATCAAGAGCGCGTGTGGCGCGTTTGCTTTCGGATCATGGGCAACGAGCACGATGCCAGTGACGCCGCCCAGGAGGTCTTTGTCGCCCTCTTTCAGCGCCGAGCCGCTTTTGCCGGCAAATCCAAATTCGGCACTTGGCTCTATGCGATCGCCGTTCGCACGTGCCTGGGGCTCCGCCGGGCCCGCGGCCGCAGACGAAAATACGAGATGGAAAGCGCACAACAAAAAGGGCAAGAGCACGCATCCGTCACCCGCGAATCGGCGGGGCAAGCGCTCGATCTGGCGCAGATGCTCGAAACGCTCGACGAAGAGGATCGTGCCATGCTGCTCCTGAAATATTCTGAAGAATACAACTACGAAGAACTGGCCGATGTTTTCCATCTGTCGGTGAGCGCGTGCAAGATGCGCGTCAGCCGCGCGAGAGAAGAATTGCAGAGCCGTTTTCCCGATCACGACTTGTAGCATTCGATCGGCTGCACAACAGTTTTTTTGACCGGAACCAAAATACAACGATGCCACCTGGCTTGCTCGAAACGTTGGCCGAGCGCGGCGTCCCGCCCGTGCCCGAGGAATTGAATGAACGGGTTCATCAGCGGCTCAACCGGGCGCTTGTGGTCGGGCAGTTGATTGATCTGGCTGTGGGAGGGCTGCCTTTCGTCGCGGTGCGTTTTTTCCGCGCGATAGTCCACTTTATCGAATCGACATTCACCGGACGGTTTGAGAGCGATCGTGGTGATCGCACTCGCGAGGCGCCGTAGACCGTTTCGGAACAAGAAGAAGTACGGGGCCGCCGGAAAAGCGAATGGACCCTGACCGGTTCACAAGTTCAAACATTGCGAAAGGTGCGTATCATGCCGGAATCCGTCAATACCTGGACTCAAGTGTTCGTCAATAGTTTTCAACAGGCGTTCAGCCAGATTATCGCATTGG
>DATGKC010000525.1:0-2616 GCA_035294845.1 Planctomycetaceae bacterium
GTCGTCGAAACCTGTCATCGGCAATCTCGCAACAGCTTCGAATACCTGACCGCCGCCATTGACGCCTACTTCGCCGGTCGCACTGCCCCGTCACTACTCCCCGAGGCGTGAACGGTTACCTCGTAAGGCACGCATCCGGAACGCCCAGTTTGCGAAGTTGCGTCGTGTTCATGGCGATTATGACCCTCCAATCAAGAAGATGGTTCGGGCGGTGGGCAACGTCGCGATTCAAGCGCCATCGTGAAATGACGAGCCGACGAATTTCCCAGCTCGCGCCGCGGGGATTGGCCTTGATCCAAGCACTCTGATTGTCGCCCGTTCATAGGCCAATGAATGGGAAAACAATTGGAGTGCTTTGCCGCTCTGTGGCACGAACTTCGCATAATGATGAAACGATTTTTTGCGAGCCGAGAAAAATTCACTTCAACAAGTAAAGCGGCGGAGATGGCTGCCATGGCAAAAATGGTCGCGGATCTGCTCATCGAGCGATTGATCGATTGGGGCGTCGACACGATTTTCGGACTTCCCGGGGATGGAATCAACGGCATTTGCGAAGCCCTGCGAACCCGGCAAGATTGGATCCGGTTTATCCAGGTCCGCCACGAAGAAGCTGCCGCCTTCGCGGCGTGCGGCTACTCGAAATACACCGGCCGCCTGGGAGTGTGCCTGGCCACGTCGGGTCCGGGCGGCATTCACTTATTGAACGGTCTTTACGACGCGAAATGTGACGGGCAGACCGTGCTGGCGATTACCGGACATACCTTTCACGATTTGATCGGGACGCAGTACCAGCAAGACATCGATCTCACCAAAGTCTTCATGGACGTCGCCGTCTACAACGAACGCATCACCGGTCCCGCGCATGTCCACAATGCCCTCGACGACGCGGTGCGCACCGCGATGGCGCGGAGGGGCGTCGCGCACTTGTGCGTGCCGAAGGATATCCAGGTGTGGGACGGCGCCGAGTCGCCGCGCTCGAAGACGAACATCCCGGCGCACAGCGGCAATGAGGTCGCGCCGATGGTGCTGCTCCCGTCTGAACGGACGATCCGCGAAGCAGCCGGCATCATCAACCGGGGGAAGAAGGTGGCCATTCTCGTCGGTCGCGGCGCACTGGGGTGCCGCGAACAGGTGCTGAGTCTGGCGGAAAAATCGGCTGCCCCGGTGGTCAAGGCGCTGCTGGGGAAAGCGGTCATTCCGGATGATTCTCCTTACACCACCGGGGGCATCGGCCTGTTGGGAACGGCCCCTTCGCAGGATGTGATGCGCGGCTGCGACACGTTGCTGATCGTCGGCAGCGGGTTTCCCTATATCGAGTTTTACCCCAAACCGGGGCAAGACAAGTGCGTTCAGATCGAAATCGACCCTTCGCGCATCGGCCTGCGTCATCCGGCGGATGTGGGCCTGGTCGGCGATTGCCGCCGCATTCTGGACGCGCTGTTGCCCATGATCGAGCGCAAAGGTGATCGCTCATTCCTCGAATCGGCGCAGAAAGGCATGCAGGAATGGAACAAGCTGCTCTTGAGCCAGTCCAGCCGCATGGATAAGCCGCTCAAGCCGCAAGTCGTCACGCACACGCTCAATAAGTTTCTTGCGCCCGATGCGGTGATCGCCTGCGATTGCGGCACGGTGACGACCTGGGCGGCCCGCTATATCGCGATGCGCGACGAGATGAGGTTTTCGGCGTCGGGAATGCTGGCCACTATGGGAAATGGGCTCCCCTATGCCGTCGCGGCCGCCGTCGCCTTCCCCGGTCGCCAAGTAGTGGCCATCGTCGGCGACGGAGGGCTGACGATGATGCTCGGCGAGGTGGCCACGCTGGTGAAGCATCAATTGCCGGTGAAGGTGATCGTGATCAAAAACAACACGCTGGGACAGATCAAATGGGAACAGATGGTGTTCGAAGGCAATCCTGAATTTGGAGTCGAGCTGCAGCCGATCGACTTTGCCGCTTATGCCCGGGCCTGCGGCGCAGCCGGATTTTCGGTCGATGACCCGACGCAAGTCGAGCGTGTTCTGGGCGAAGCGATGGCTCATCCGGGTCCGGCTTTGGTCGAGGCGGTTGTCGATGCCAATGAACCGGCCATGCCCGGCCACGCCACGCTCGATCAAGCCTGGCATTTCGCCAAATCGCTGGTGCGAGGCGAAAAGTACAGCAAGGCGATCCTCAAGAATGTGCTGGCCGAGACGATCCGGGAGGTCATTTGATGCATTCGACCGATTGCCGGTATGGTCGCCTCAAACGATCTCGCGAATGACCTGCCCCTCGAGAAACGTCAGTCTCTCGTCGCGACCCAGGTGCGGATACGTCAACTTGTGCTGATCGAGCCCCATCTGGTGCAGAATCGTCGCGTGAATGTCGCGGAAGTGGTAAGGCCTTTCGACAGCGCGCAGGCCGATGGCGTCTGTCGCGCCCACGACCTGTCCTCCTTTGATGCCGCCGCCGGCCATCCACATCGAGAAGCCGAGATTGTGGTGATCGCGCCCTTTGCCCGACTGGGCTTCGGGCGAGCGGCCGAATTCGCCTCCCCACAAGACGAGCGTGCTATCGAGCAACCCGCGGCGCTTCAGATCGGTCAGCAGGCCGGCCACGGGGAGATCGGTTTCGGCCGCCTT
>DATGKC010000526.1:0-5599 GCA_035294845.1 Planctomycetaceae bacterium
AATAAGTCGCTGGCCGGCCTGCTGGAAGAGCGGGGGGAATACAAGCGCGCCATCGAATGCTGGCAGCGAATTCTGAAAGTCGACCCGCAAAGCGGAGAGGCTCGCTCGAAGATCACTTCGCTTGACGCTCGCTCGGTGATGGACCGCGGCGGTTATGAAGGAGCCGAAAGCACGCGTAACGTCATGGCCGCGCACGAGGTCGCCAAACGGCTGGGGCTCGGCAAAGATGCCGACGGCCCGGGCATGTCGGTCGAGGCCGACCTAGCCCGCGCAATCCGCAAAGACCCGGCCAATAAAGACAATTACCTCAAGCTTGCCGACTATTACAAACGCGAGGGCGACCTCGAAAAGGCCGAAGAGCCCTTGCTCAAGGCGCTGGAGGTGTCAGGCAACGACGTCAGCGTCCGCGAGATGCTCGAAGACGTGCAGCTCGATCTCATGCGCAAGACGCTGACGGTCGCCAAAGAACAGGCCCGCAATTCGGCCGATGACGCCAGCCTCAAACAGCGCGCCGGCGACCTGGCCGGAGAGCTCTTAAAGCGCGAGCTCGAAATCTACGCCGTGCGGGTCGAGCGCTACCCCAACGACATGCGCATCAAATACGAGCTGGGCACGCGCTACATGCGCGTTAAGAAGTGGCAATTGGCCATTCCTCTTTTCCAGCAGTCTCGCAGCGATCCCCGACTCAAAGGCGAGTCGCTGCTCAGCCTGGGCAAGTGCTTCTTTTACGACGGCAAAGCGCAACTGGCCATTCGACAATTCGAAGCGGCCATGCCGGAAGTGAAGTATGAAGACAAGCCCGACTTATACAAAGACTTGTACTATTCGGCCGGCCGACTGTATGAAGAATTGAAGAGCTCGAAATCGGCTGAAGAGGCTTACCAGAAAGTCCTGGAAGTCGATTACAACTTTCGCGATACGATCAACCGCCTGAACAAGCTGCAAGGGGGCGAGGGCGCTTCGCCGCCTTCAAGCGAATGAACGATAGTGCCGCCGAGCCTGGAGCCGACGGCGGCCCGACGGCGGCGGCCGGGCCGATCGCCCTGCACTACGATCGCTTCGGGCGCCTCGTGCTCTCGACCCTTGCGGGGGAGCGATTTTCGGGGGTCGTGCCTGTTCGTGGCTATCCCTTTTCGGCGCCGACCGCGTGTGTTTCGTTTTGCGATGAGCAAGGGCGGGAAGTGTACTTTCTGGCCGACCTCGGCGCGCTCGCGCCCCCCGTGCGCGAGCTGCTCGAAGCGGATCTGGCTCGGCGGGAATTCATCCCCGTCATTCGCCGGATTTACAGCGTCTCTTCGGGAGCCGAGCCGACCGATTGGCACGTCCTCACCGACCGCGGGGAAACGCGATTCGTGCTCAACAGCGAAGACAACCTGCGACGGATGGGCCCGCACGGCGCGCTGCTGGCCGACTCGCGCGGAATCCGCTTTCGCATCGACGACATCCGCGAGCTCGACCCGCAGAGCCGGCGCGTTCTTCGAAGGTATTTATAGTGCGCGCATGGCGGGCGGTGCGTTGATCAGGCGAGCCACGGGCGTCAGCCCGTGGGTATGGGCAACACGATTCATCATGCTGCTCCACCGCGCCTCGATTGACGCGATCGAGCATCGCCACGCACTGCTGGGAACATGATCGGAGCTGATTCTCGATTCCGATTCGTCGTCAACCCACGGGCTGACGCCCGTGGCTCGCCTGCGATTCCGGCTTCGAAATGACCCTGCTACGCGGAACGACAATGCGCCACCAGTTCTTCCAGCGGCGACAGCTTGAACCACACCTCATCCGCGCCGGCGCTGCGCAGCTCGGTTTCGATGTCGCGACGAGGAAAACCGACGCATGCCACGACCTTCGCTTGAGCGTTTGCCCCCCGCGTGTCGCTGAGGGCTGAGAATCGCGCCCCGTCCCACGGATCGGCATCAAACAGAAGGATGTCGGCGCGGTTCTCGTCGTGCTCGCGAATCCGGCCTCCATTTTTGACGATGGCCTTTTGCAGCATGTCGCGCCAGGGCCGATCCGGAGAAATCACCTCCACAGTCGGCGCCGTTCGCCACGATTCGATCGGCCGATCGAAATCGAACTCAAAAACCTCGGACCTCGAGGCAGTAAGCGGCAGCGGGAGACACGCCGCGCTTTCCGATTGCAACCCGTCGAGCTCCCGCGCGAGGCGCCCCCGTGCCGCGGCAACCGGAACGCGCACCGCCGCCGGCCAGATCGAATTCGTCCGCCCGTCGGAATCGCACCACGGCCCGAAAAGACACACGATGCGAGCCAGCGGACAAAGCGCGAAAAGCTCGCGAAACTCAGCCTCTGAAAACTGCTCGGGCCATGCTTGGCAAACGACAACCAAATCGGGAAGCCAGTTCTCGCTCACCATTCGCCGCAGATCGGTGAAATCGGCCGCCGCGCGCACCGCATTTCGTCCGGCCCGGGCAGAAACGAATTCAAGCGCCGTCCGGAAATCATCGGCGTCGGGATTTCCGAGCACGAGAACATGGATGCTCATGATCGCAAAACGCTTTGACAGGACCTCGGCGTCCGATCGAGCGCGGGGGGCGATTTATCCGCGCGAACGGGCGTATTTGACGGCCAAAAACCGCAGGATGTCGCGCGATGAAATGATGCCGATGGCGATGTTTGCCGAGTTGACGACCGGCAGGTGCCGGTAGCCCCCCAAATCCATCGTCTGCAAACCGAACCCGATCGAATCGCTTTTGGTGATGGTGGCGGGCGCGGCCGTCATGAACTCGCTAACGGGCCGATTGAGATTGCCTGGATCGAGCGAGACTTTATTGAGCACGTCGCGCTCGGAAAAGACTCCCAACAGATTGGCGCTCTCCTCGACCAGCACGCAGCCGATCTGCTGGTGCGCCATTTGTGCAATGACCGTGCGCACCGGAGTCTCGGGATGCACGCAAACCGGTTGACGCGGGCACAGCACATTGACCGCATGCGCGGCGATGCTCTGTTCGACCTCGTTTCCCTGCGGCTCCAGCCCCCACAGCGAAACGCCGCATTCCTGGCATTCGTCGGCGCCAGCCACGTTCTCGTGGCCGCAATCGGGACATTTCATGCGCATGACCTCGGAGGTCTTGTTTCGGCGACACGCTTACTCGACGACCCACGTATCGCCGCTGTTAAACAGGGTGTCGAAATCGCCCGCTCCCTTTTTCTTCGTTTCCGCCTCGATCTGCTGTGAAACCCGCTGGTCGTAAATGGGCGCCTCGACTTCGCGGAAGATCCCCATCGGCTCGGGAAATTCGGGGTGCCGCATGCGCGAAAGCAAGAAGGCCAGACTCGGCTCGGCGGCGCGCTCGTCGTGGAACAACAAGTCGTCTTCGTTGATTCCTTTGCCCAGTTCGACGATCTCCGGGTGCATGCCGTTCAGTCGAATTCCCTTTTTCACATCTTTCCCGAAGACCAACGGCTTGCCGTGTTCGAGGTAGACGATGTGGTCGGCCTTGATCGTCTTGTCAGAGGCGTACAAAAATGCGTCGTGGTTGAAGACGTTGCAGTCCTGGTAGACTTCGACGAAAGCCGTCCCTTCATGATGCGCGGCACGTTCGAGAACGTACGTGAGGTGCTTGATGTCGACATCGACGGCGCGGGCGACGAACGTCGCCTCAGAGCCGATCGCATAGCAGAGCGGCGTCACAGGGTTGTCGACCGAACCGTAAGGCGTGCTTTTGGTCTTCGAGCCCAGAGGGCTGGTCGGCGAGTACTGCCCCTTCGTCAATCCATAAATCCGGTTGTTGAACAGAATCACCTTGAGGCCCATGTTCCGGCGGAGCATGTGCATCAGGTGATTGCCGCCGATCGACAGCGCGTCGCCGTCGCCCGTGATGACCCAGACTTGAAGGTCGGGGCGGCTGACCTTGACGCCGCTGGCGATGGCCGGCGCCCGGCCGTGAATGCTGTGGAATCCGTAGGTGTTCATGTAATACGGAAACCGGCTTGAACAGCCGATCCCCGAGACGAACACGAACTGTTCGCGCGGAATTCCCAGCGTGGGGAGCACCTTTTTCATCTGCGCGAGAATCGAATAATCGCCGCACCGCGGGCACCAGCGAATTTCCTGATCGCTGGCGAAATCTTTGGCCGTCAGCACGGGCAATGGACTTTTGAGGGCGTCTGTACTCATGGCGTTATTTGCTTTCCAGCAATTCGTCGATCTTTCGAACGAGCTCGTTCACGAGGAACGGCTTTCCTTGAATCTTGTTGTATCCCTGGGCGTCCACGAGAAATTTTGCGCGCAGAAGCAACCGCAGTTGTCCCGAATTGAGCTCGGGGACGAGCACCTTTTCGTAGTTCCCGACGAGGTCGCCCAGGTTTCGCGGGAAGGGATTCATATACCGCAAGTGCGCATGCGCGACGGCTTTGCCTTGTTCGATGCAATTCTGCACCGCCGTGCGCACGGCGCCATACGTCCCGCCCCAACTGATGACGAGCAGTTTCCCTGAAGCGGGGCCTTCGACTTCTTGCAGGGGAATGTAGTTGGCGATGCCGGCCACCTTGTTGATCCGGTTCATGACCATCTTGTGATGGTTGGCGGGCGAATAATCGACGTTCCCGGTGACATCCGATTTCTCGAGCCCGCCGATGCGGTGTTCCAGACCGGGCGTGCCGGGAATGGCCCACGGGCGGGCCATTTTTTCGTTCCGCTGGTAAGGCAGAAACTCATAATCCCCCTCGCCGTTGCCGCTTCCATTCCCGTCGATCCCCGCATGAGTCGCTCGGCCGCGAGGATGCACGATCTCGATCGGCTTGAGGTCGGCAAACCGCGGAATGCGCCAAGGCTCGGCGCCGTTGGCGATATAGCCGTCGGTGAGAAACATGACGGGCGTCATGAATTCGACCGCGATTCGCACCGCCTCTTGCACCAGGGCGAAGCAATCGCCCGGGCTGCATGCGGCCAGAATCGGGAGCGGGCTGTCGCCATTGCGGCCGAACATGGCCAGCAGCAAGTCGGATTGTTCGGTCTTCGTGGGCAATCCCGTGCTGGGTCCTCCGCGCTGCACATCGACGATCACCATGGGCAATTCGGTCATGAATCCCAAACCCATCGCCTCGCCCTTGAGACAAATGCCCGGCCCGCTGCTGGCGGTGACGGCAATCTGCCCCGCGAATGCGGCGCCGCACACCGATGCCATCGCGGCAATTTCGTCTTCCGCCTGAAACGTGCGGACTCCGAAATTTTTCATCATCGACAGTTCGTGCAGAATGTCGCTGGCGGGAGTGATCGGGTACCCGGCGTAGTAGAGGGTCTTCCCGGCGAGCCTGGCCGCCGTCACCAGACCCCAGGCCGTGGCTTCGTTGCCGGTGATTTTGCGATATTTGCCGGGGGCCAGCCGCGCTCTGGGCACCTGGTAATGCGTGGTGAACGCCTCGGTCGAGAACCCGTAATTGGCCCCTCCGCGAAGGGCCCGCAGATTGGCCTCGACGATCGTCGGGTTCTTCTTGAATTTGTCGATAATGTACTCTTCGGTCGGCTTGCGGTCGCGGTCGTACAGCCAGTAGACCAGCCCCAGCGCGAAGAAGTTCTTGCAGCGATCGGCGTCCTTTTGAGACAGCCCCAGGCCGGCGACCGCGTCGCGCGTCAGCC
>DATGKC010000527.1:0-3465 GCA_035294845.1 Planctomycetaceae bacterium
ACGGCCTGATCGGGACCTTCCGCCGGCAAGATGGGTGTCGTTGCGGCCGGCGGCGGATTACAGTCGGGGCCGCAAGCCAATAAAGCCAGCCGGGCGACCCGACGCACCCGGGCCGAGGGCTCCATGGGACAACCGGTCTTTTCACTCAGTTTGTATCCTATCTCCATCAGCCGCTCACGAATTGCTGGGCTGCAACACGTTCCCGGATTGCAGAATTTGCACGGATGGCCGGCGGCTTCGTAAATGGCGGTCGCCGCGGCGAAACGCACCGATTCGACGCAGTCGTCCAGACTCGCCAGCATTGCCTTTTCAATTTCCGGGTAGCAGCTCGTGCAGCCGTGCTTGGCGAAAAATTCGAGCGCCGCAATTTTTTGCGGGGCGGCGTCCTCGTCTTGCATGGCCGCGGCGGCAGCCTGCACGGCGGGGTTCGAAGATTTGAGGTTGGCCGGGTCGTTCACCGCCAGGACGGGCGGCTGGTTCATCATCTCGGCAAGACCGTTATTCATTCCCGGAAAGATATTGGGCAACATTCCCATGAGGGCCGTAAAGCCTTGCCCGATGCATTTCCCGATCGCCGTGATTCCCAGGAAGTCCAAAAGATTCTGCTGAGGCGCCGCCGGCGGGGCGATGGCCACGATCGTCTGCGTGCCGGCCTGCGCTGAGGTAGGAGGCGGGGGCGCGGCTCCTGCGCCTCCCCCCGGCGGGGTCGACGCGCAACCGGCGCAAAACGACAGGATGAGAGCCGAGATCAGGCCAGACCGTGATCGCGCGGCCAATGTCTTCAACGACTCGGGCATGAGGTCAAGTCAACGCGGCAAAATCGGGACATCCGTTGAAATCCTCATCGGACGTAATCTCGGCAAATCTGAAGAAGATTGTATAACTTGCCTGAATTGACGAACCGAGCGATGCGGTTTTCGCGGCCAAATTCCCCGCTGGCACTCGAATAGTTGGGATCGCCCGCGTGCAGTTGTCGATAGATTGTTTGCGGATGTCAAAATCGGCATTTTGTGCAAGGTCCGCGCAAATTGTGCAATCCCCCCGCGTGTCGCGGTTTGACGATCGCGCGAGGGATGATCTGGGATGGACCACGCGAGTCGAACCTTGATCCAAACATCCGGGCGATCAGAGTCGATGCGGCCGCCTCGCCGTTCGCGCGGGCTCATCGCCGCGCGCCTGCGCTTTGCATTCGTCGCCGCGGCCTTCACTTGGGGTGCGATCCAGCTCGCCGTCGAGTGCGCCGGGGTCGAACGGCCGGAACGACGCAAATCGGCCCTCGTGGACGATGACGCCGACGATCTGGCTCCCATTTCCCGGGTCACGCCGCGCGTCAAAACGATCCTCCAAAAGCCGGAAGACGGAACCGAAATTTTCGCCGAGGAAGACGATGAATGGGCCGCCGAATCCGCTACGGAAGAGCAGTCGGCCGAGTATACAGAAGAAGCCGCCATCGAGAATTCGGACGAACCGGCAAGCGACAACGACGGCGAATTCGCCGATGGAATGCCTCCTCCCATCGACGAAGAGCCCAAAATCCGCCCGCGTCGAAGAAAAAAAAGGCGTGCGTCATCGGCGAATGCGGTGCGCGCCGGCGGAGGACCGCGGACGGCCGCTGCGCGCGTTGAGCCGGTCGCTGAAGAAACCGTGCCCGTCGCGGCAGAAGACCCTCCCGCGCCCGGCCTCATCGCCGACCCCGCGGGTATAGAGAACCAGGAATTCTTCGCCGACCCGGCGCTAGCCGGTCCCGAGTTCTTCGAATCGGAGCCGCCGCAGGTCTACGACGATCGCAACAATTGGGGGCCGATCCGGAAGTTTTTGTATTTCAATCAATCGAGCGGCGACATCGGCATTGGCCATGAACGCGTCATGTTCGCTCCGTTCGAGATCGAGTCGAGCCAGCCGAACAATAATATCCGGTTGAGACTGATGTCGGCCTGGGGCCTGCACTCGCCCGACCGCGCCGAATACATCTGGGCCAGAATTGGCGGTCCCGGGCCCCCGCTTCCGGAGAAATCGGTCGACTACCAGGACCTCCGAGCGGTCTATGAAGCCGGCGGAAAACGCTTCTCGTTCATCACCGAGATTCCGATGCGGATCATGCACCCGGAAATCAACAGCGGCGGCTCGGGTTTGAGCAACATCAGCCTGGCTCCCAAGACGGTGCTGGTGGATGGCAAAGACTGGCAAATCTCGCAGGTGTTCCGGACGTATCTGCCGACCGGTTCAACGCAGCGCGGAACGAGCAACGGCCATGTCGCGCTGGAGCCGGGGGTATTGGTTCGTTATCGCTGGTCGCCGCGACTTTATATCCACGGACAGACAAAGTATTGGATCCCTCTGGGAGGGACGCCCGATTTTCAAGGATACGTGTTCAACTACGGCGTGGGAGCCAGTTACGTGTTTCACGAGACCGACGCCTTCGCCATACTTCCCGTGCTGGAAATCGTGGGCTGGACGGTGGGGGGAGGCCAGCAGACCTTGCCGACGGGAATGGTCGTCAGCGCCACTGATGACAGTTGGGTGAACATCCAACCGGGGGTAAGGTTCGTGCTGGGTCCCAAGGGGGACTTGGGACTTTGCGAATTCGGCATCAGCAGCGGATTTGCCACGAACTCGAGAGGCTGGTACCAGGAGCAAGTCACATTCGAGCTGCGATGGTCGTGGTGAACGTCTTCGGGGGCGGCACAACTCGAATTGCCTCGTTGGACTCGAACGTTTACGATGCTCCCTTGAACGGTTGACTACCCGAACGCTTTGGATTTCTCGTACGAGGCGATGGAAACCGCCACTACAACCCGCCACGCCTGGAGGCGAGGTCCGCGTGACGAGCGGGCTCGGCGGCGCGCCTTCCGCCTGGTCAGCATCACCTGCATCACGGCCCTTTCCCTCGTGGCGTTGGCGTGCCTGGTGGCGCTGCTCGTCGATCCGTTCCATCATCCGCAGGTTCGGTTCCTGTCCCTGACCGGGGCCGATCTCTCGGGAAACGTCGATGGATTCTTCGGTCAGCCGGGGGTCTTATTCCCGGGGGATGAGCAGGCGGCGCTTGCGCGAGTGCAGCGGCACGTCTTTCCGGCCTCTGGTCGCCGTGCCGCCATTGCAATAGATCGCTGGAAGTCGCCCAACGATGTTCGTTCCCTGGGTTTGAAACTGGTCGAAGCTGGCCTCGCGCCGACAGACGTGGCCATCGTGCAAATCGTGGCGCATGGCGTTTCCGAAGCAGGCGACGCGAAATTGTGTTGGAGCTTCGGCCGGCCCGCCGCAGAGCCCGGCCGTATCCGTCTTGCCGATGTGCTGCAGCAGTTGAGGGACTCGACCTCCGCGAAGAAACTGCTCATTCTGGACGCCGGCAATGTCGATTACCTGCCGCACGAGGGCATGATCGCGAATGAATTCCCCCTGCTGCTCAAGAAGCTCGTCGAAGAGACACACGATCGGAGTCTGTGGGTGCTGTGTTCGCACGACGTT
>DATGKC010000528.1:0-3104 GCA_035294845.1 Planctomycetaceae bacterium
TCGATGTAAATGCAATCGACCGGGCAGGCGACGGCGCACTTGTCGCAGCCGATGCAGGCGGTCAGGTCGTAGCGGTGAAAACCCCGATAGCGGGCCTTCACGGGCACCGGCACTTCAGGATATTCGTAAATCTGGGTAAACGCCTTCCGCTGGTACGTGCGCCCCATGGTGACGAGCGTCACCCACAGCCCTCTGAGGACGGTCCAAACTGCAATCCGGACGTTCCGAAACCATGCACCCATGACATTTTCACCCGAGAAAGCCCGACCGCCTGAATTCTGTACAGAATTATAGGAACCGGCTGCCCTCTCGCAAGGGAGCCGCCGCACGGCGATGCGCCGATTTCCCGGAGATGAGAATGCGGTTGTCCCGCTAAAGCCGTTGACTCAACTCGGCCAGCCGCTCGACCAGCACGCGAGCCCGGCCGGAGTCGATCGCCTCCGCCGCAAGGCGTGCCGCGGCCTGCGGATCGGCGGCGACGCGGGCTGCCATCAAACCTGCTGCGGCGTTCGCTACGACAATATCGCGCGGCGGTCCCGAGCTGCCGCTGAATGCGGCCCGAATCACATGGGCGCTTGCGGTTGGCGAATCGACTTGCAACTGGTCGACGCGGCATTCCGGCAGCCCGAACGTTTCGGCCGTCCAGCGATGTTCGACCAGGTCTCCTCCGCTGACTTCGAATGCGCTCGTCGTTCCCCAAAGGCTGACTTCATCAAGCTGATCGGCCCCGCAGACGACATAAGCGTGGGGCCGTCCCAGCTCGGCCAGAGCCAGAGCCAGGCGCCGGGCCGTTTCGATCCGGCTTGTCCCTACGAGCTGAAACTCGGCTCGTGCCGGATTCGTCAAGGGGCCCAACAAATTGAAGATCGTGCGGAACTGAAGCTGTTTGCGAACCGGCGCCGCGTGCTTCATCGCCGCATGGAAAAGCGGCGCGAAGCAAAATCCGATTTTGAGCTCGTCAATGCAGCGAGCGACACGATCCGGCGCGAGGTTGATGTTGACGCCAAGCTGTTCCAAAACATCGGCCGAACCGCAACCGTTCGAAGAGCCGCGATTGCCGTGCTTGGGCACCGGCACTCCGCAAGCGGCGACGACAAACGCCGCCGCCGTGCTGATGTTGAAAGTTTGCAGTTGATCTCCGCCCGTGCCGCACGTATCGAGCAATCCCCGGTGCACCGTTTCGATTCGTGTTGCCCGTTCGTGCATGGCTCGAGCGGCGCCCACGATTTCCGAAACGGCCTCGCCCTTGACGCGCAATACGGCCAGCAGCGCGGCCGTTTCCACCTGGCTCGAACCTCCCTCCATGATGGCCGAAAACGCGGCATAGGCTTCGCCGCTTTCAAGGTCGCGGCCCGCCGTGAGGCGATCGAGAGCGTGTTGGATGGGGGTCATCGCCATGTCGTGAATCGTGATTCCGGTATATTGTTCGATACTGATGATGTTATCAGACCGGCGAGCCATTATCCTGCACGCAGGGTGTCGCATTGCACATCCGCGCTTATCCGCGAAATCCGCGGTCATTTGTCTTATTTCATCGCTTTGGTTGCGGCCTTCGCCCGCGCTGGGTAGTCAAAGTATCGCAAGCTAAAGTCCATCTCTCGTCTCAATTGAGAGCACCGAATGTTCTGCCGAAATATTTGCCGCATGAGGGCGACACTCGCGGCGGCGTGCATTCTTCTCATCGCGGCGGGCGGATTGTCGAGGCCCGCGCACGCTTCCAATCGACCGCCGAACGTGGTGATGATCGTCGCCGACGATCAGGGTTGGACCGACTTCGGCTTCATGGGCCACGAGGTCATCAAGACGCCGCACTTGGATCAGCTTGCGGCCGAGAGTGCGCTGTTTCCGAACGCATACGTCCCCACGTCGCTCTGCCGCGCGAGCCTGGCGACGCTGCTCACCGGTCTTTTCGCCCACCAGCACAAGATCTGCTGCAACGATCCTCCCGAGGGAGTCGATCGAGCCGCGATGCACCCCTTCATGAAAGAGGCCCCTGCCTTGCCTCGGCTTCTGCGGAAGTCCGGGTACCGCAGCTTTCAAACCGGCAAATTCTGGGAGGGCCATTTCTCAAACGCCGGCTTCACGGACGGAATGACGACGAAGGGGAGGCACGGGGAAGAGGGGCTGGTGATCGGGCGCGAGACCATGCAGCCGATTTATGATTTCGTGGCCGCCGCGCCCGAGAAGCCGTTTTTCCTGTGGTACGCCCCGATGCTGCCTCACGAGCCGCACAATCCGCCCGATCGGCTGCTCGACAAATATGCCGTCGCGGGGCGAAATCTCAAACTGGCCAAATATTACGCCATGTGCGAATGGTTCGATGAGACGTGCGGCCAGTTGTTGGATTTTTTGGACCGCAACAAACTGCGCGACAACACGCTGGTCGTCTTCGTCGTCGACAACGGCTGGATTCAGGAAACGGGCGAAGTCCGCACGACGCGCGGCGCGTTTGCCCCCAAGAGCAAACTGTCGCCCTACGACGGGGGCTTGCGCACGCCCGTCTTGATCCGCTGGCCCGGCCATACGCAGCCGGGGCGCTACGACGACCTGGTTTCGACGATCGACCTCGCGCCCACGATTCTGGCCGCGTGCGGCGTTGCGCGGCCGCAGGAGATGACCGGCTTGAGTCTGCTGGAAACAGGCGCGGGCAAAAGGCCTTTGCCGCGCGACGCCGTGTTCGGCGAAATCTACCTGCACACGGCCGTCGATCTGGGACAACCCGCCCTCAACCTCACGCATCGCTGGGTGCGCGCCGGAGATTGGAAGCTGATCGAGTTCGAAGACGGCCAGACTCCGCCGGAACTTTACAACGTGAGGGCCGATCCGTTCGAAGAAAAAAACCTGGCGAAAAGCGACCCGAAGAAAGTTCGCACGCTGAGCGAACGAATCGAAACCTGGTGGCGGCTTCGCGAGTGAGCCTGCCCGAAAAAGCGATCCGCACGCAAAAGGGATCACTGCCACTTCGCACACGGCGCCGGCTAAAATCCCGAAATGAGCGATAACCGACGAGCGACTTCTCCTGTCGATTTTTTGAGTGGAGTCGAGATGTGACGCGGTGGTTTAGGCTTCGGCTTGCTTCCGTGTCAGGGTTTCCCCGTCTGTGG
>DATGKC010000529.1:0-4659 GCA_035294845.1 Planctomycetaceae bacterium
GGTCGTGATCGGGGGTACGGGAACCTTGGGCGGAGCCTTTTGCGACGCTCTGGCGCAGGCCGGCGCCTACACGTTCGTCGTAGGCCGCAATCGTGAGCATGGTTCCGAGCGCGTAACGCGAATTCGCGAGCTCGGCGGCCAAGGCGAGTTTGTCGCCGCCGACGCGACTTGCCGCGACGATCTCGAGTCGTTGGGCCGACATGTCGCAGCTCAGGGGCGCGAATGCCACATCCTGATCAACGGCCCGGGAATCAACTCCGATACGCCGTTCCTGGAGATCGGCGATGAAGAGTGGGAAAGACTCATCAACATCAATCTGCGGTCGGTGCACATCTCCTGCCAGATTCTGGGAGGCCTGATGGTCGCGCGCAAGGCCGGAGGGTCGATTATCAACATTGCCTCGGTGAGCAGCGTGCTCCCCTTGTCGCGCGTGTTCACATACTCGCTGACCAAGGCGGCGATCGTCAACCTGTCGAGAAATCTGGCGCGCGAATGGGCTCCTGCCGGTATTCGCGTGAACGCCCTGTCTCCCGGTTTTTTTCCGGCCGAGCAGAATCGCAAAGTGCTTACCGCCGACCGCGTGGCAAAAGTGCTCGCGCACACGCCGCTGGCCCGGTTTGGGTCTCCCGAAGAGTTAGCCGGGGCGATTTTGCTCTTGGCCTCGCCGCGCGCCGGCGGATTTCTGACCGGCGCCAATCTGGTGGTGGACGGCGGTTTTACGTCGATGACGATTTGACAAGAGCCGCCTTGTGCCCAAGCTCCACATTGTTCCCGCGCACCGCTACCTCGTCCGCTTTCATCCCAAGCGGATTTCCCATGTATTCACCGACATTTTGATCGTGGGAAGCGGCATCGCCGGGTTGCGGGCGGCGCTGGAGATCAAGCCGCCGATGCAGGTGATCGTCGTCAGCAAGGACGTGCTTTCGCAGTCGAACAGCGCCTACGCGCAGGGGGGCATTGCCGGCGCGCTCGACCCGGTCGACGATTTCACCAGTCACGCCGCCGATACGATTGCCGCCGGAAAGGGGCTTTGCGACGAGCACATCGTCGAATTGGTCGTGCGCGAGGCCCCCGACCGCATTCAAGAGCTCATCGAATGGGGGGCCGTGTTCGACACCGAGAATGGCGAACTGGCGCTCACGCAAGAAGGCGGGCACAGTCACCGGCGTGTCGCGCACGCGCTGGGCGACGCCACGGGCAAGGAAGTGATGCGAGCCCTCATTGCCAGCGCCCGGCGGCTCCCCAACGCCGACTTCTGGGAGCAAACCTTCATCATCGACCTTTTGACCCATGAAGGCCGCTGCCGCGGCGCTGTGGTCTGGAACCGCGGCCACGGCAAGACGATCATCTGGGCAAAGGAGACGATCCTGGCGACCGGAGGCGCGGGACAGATCTTCCGCGAGACGACAAATCCCTCGATCGCGACCGCCGACGGCCATGCCGTCGCGTTCCGCGCGGGGGCGGTGTTGCGCGACATGGAGTTCATGCAGTTTCACCCGACCGTGCTGTACATCGCCGGCAGCTCGCGTCACTTGATTTCCGAAGCGGTGCGCGGGGAGGGCGCCTATTTGCGCGACTGCTCGGGTCACCGTTTCATGGAAGATTATTCTCCGCGGTTCGAGCTCGCCCCGCGCGACGAGGTCAGCCATGCGATCGCCGTGCAAATGGAAAAGACACGGCATCCCTGCGTGTATCTCGATTTGTCGCATCTCGATGCGAAACTCGTGCGCGACCGATTTCCGCACATCGGCAAAGTCTGCGCCGACTTCGGCCTCGACATTACTCGCGATTTGATCCCTGTCCGTCCCGGCGCTCATTACATGATCGGCGGCGCGGTGGTGGATGCGGAAGGACGCACCACGATACCGGGCTTGTGGGCGGCGGGCGAGGTCACCTCCAGCGGCCTGCACGGCGCCAATCGGCTGGCTTCGAACAGTCTATTGGAAGGGCTGGTTTTCGGGCGCAGCAGCGGGCGAGGCGCCGCGCAGTCGGCCGCTTCGTTCCAAGATACCTATTCGGCGCTGGCGCTCTCGAGCGATTGGCAGCACGGGCCGCATGACGACGACGAGCTGAATCTGCTCGATTTGCGAAATTCACTGGGTTCCGAAATGTGGCGCGACGTCGGAATTCGCCGTGATCGGGCGGGGCTGGAATCGGCCGAACGGCAAGTCGATTTTTGGAACCGCTATGTCGCGGCTCGGGAGTTTGCCGATCCGCGCGGTTGGGAGCTGCAGAACATGCTGCTCGTTTCGCGGCTGATGATTGCCGGCGCGCTGGCGCGCCGGGAAAGCCGCGGAACGCACTTCCGCCGCGACTTTCCCCAGTCGGACCCGGCCCAGGCTGAGCACATGGAAATCTGTGCGGCCGAGTAGTTTGCCGGCGACCAATTTACCTGGCTTCCTTCTCTTGCATGATTCGCTTCGCCTTTTCGAGCTCTTTTTTTCTCTTCAGGGGCAGGCCTTTTCCAGAACGGTTGATGAAGTACTGAAGCATGCGGATCCCCGAGCCGATGCCTTTGGGGCTGACTTTCTTGCTCGAAAGAGATTTGGCAATGGTCTTGGCGTCTTTGGTGAAAAGTCCTTCGGGCGGGAACGTGGAAACCGTTTTGACGCCCTGAACCCATTTCTTCTTCTTTTTTGGCATGATACCGCACCTCGCAAAACTGTCGGTCCGTGTTCGCCTCTCTGTCACGCGACATGCAAAGAATATGCCCAGACGAAGTTCGCCGGCACCGGCGAATTTGGCGCGGCTTTTGCTGATTCTTTGGCAGTAGATCGTTCCCGATTTCCAACGCAAATCTCGTCAACTGACGAAGAAGGGCCGCTGGTATGACCCCTGAGCAATTAAAGAACTATCGCGATCGGCTCTGGAAGCTGGTCTTACGTTTACAGCGTGATGCCACGACTGTCAGCGAGCAGGCATTCGGTCCGACTGGCGGTCAGGCCGACGGGGGATTGTCCAACGCGCCGATGCATCTGGGCGACATGGGGACCGAGGCCTATCTCCAGGAGCTCAATGCCACGTTGCTCGAAAACCAGGAATATCTTGTCAAAGAAGCGATGGAAGCTATCCGCCGAATAGACGACGGAACCTTTGGACGGTGCGAAAACTGCGGCCGGCCAATCATCAAAGAGCGGCTGGATGCGGTCCCCTCGACCCGCCATTGCGCGCAGTGCGCCGAGGCCTTAAATCCGGGCCCGTCGGTGAATCTCAACGTGGGACGGCCTCAACATCCGACCGCGGCGATGGCTGACGGCGGCAATGTGGCCGATCGACACGCCGCGGGAACCGCCGGCGGAGGAACTGCTGTGGGAGGGCTGGCCGGAACCAACGAGGGTCGAGGCGATCCGGATGCCGCCCAGTTGGAGAGCGCCTCGGCGAGCAGTCATTTCGATTCGGGCGATGCGGTCGACCGGGATAACGATTCGCCGCGTTCGGGGCGGTCGGGCGGCGCAGTCGGCGGGACTCCGGCCGGCAAGCGCGCCCGCGGGGCGACAAAAGCCAAGAGCAGAAAAACGGGGCGGCCGCGAGCCTGACCCGGTCATTGCCCCGGATCGCTCAAAGCGGGAAATCGTGCCTCCTCGATCTCACAAGCGATCGCGAACCCAGGAGATGAGACTGCCGGCACGCAGCACCTCGATCTGCCGCGGCGAAAGGTCGTGCCGCAGTTGATAGAAACTTCCTTGCGTGACGTTTTGAACGCGCAGCTCTTCGTTCTGGCTGAGATTGCCCAACTCCGCGAAGCGGAGGCGGTCTTTCTGTTTCACCCGGTCGTAGTCGGCAGGATCGGTGAAGACCAGCGGCACAATTCCGAAATTGACCAGATTGTGCCAATGGATTCGTGCGAAGCTCTTGGCCAAAACGGCCCGCAATCCGAGGAAGCGAGGCGCGAGAGCGGCATGTTCGCGGCTGGAGCCCTGGCCATAATTGTTCCCCCCCACGACGACGTGTCCGCCCTGCGGTTGAGCCGCCTTGGCGCGCTCGGCATATGTGGTATCCAGCGCATCGAAAGCATATTTGCTGATTTCGGGGATGTTGCTGCGATAGGGAAGCACGCGTGCCCCCGCCGGCAAGATCTCGTCGGTCGATACGTTGTCTTTCGTTTTGAGCACCACGGGAATTTCGAGCTCAGCCGGCAAAGGCTCGAGCTCAGGCAAGGAAACGATGTTCGGTCCTTTTTCAAGCTTGATTTTCTGCGCTTCGTCCGGCGGAAGCGGCGCCATTAAGAGGTCGGCTGCCGGCTTCAAGTCGGCGAATTTTTCCGGTTCTTCGATCCGCGGACAATCGCGGCCCAGAGAGCGCGGATCGGTGATCACGCCCGTGAGGGCCGACGCGACGGCCGTTTCGGGGCTGACGAGGCAGACTTTGTCTTCGCGCGTCCCCGATCGGCCGGGAAAATTGCGAGGCACCGTGCGGAGGCTGAATTTGTGCGTGGCGGGAGCTTGTCCCATGCCGATGCAACCGTTGCAGCCCGCCTGGTGAATCCGTGCGCCCGCCTGAATCAACGACAACATGTGGCCATCACGAACCAATTGCGACAGAATTTGCCGCGACGTTGGATTGATGTCGAACGAGACCCGGTTATGGATCGTGCGCCCCTTGACCATTTCGGCGGCGATCGCGAAATCGCGATAGCCCGGGTTTGCCGACGAGCCGATA
>DATGKC010000530.1:0-3469 GCA_035294845.1 Planctomycetaceae bacterium
AGCCGTCGATTTTCGAGACGTACCCGCGAACGACGAGCCCGGTCTGATTCGCCCAGGGCGCCTCACCGGCGGCGAGCTGGCCGGCTCGCTCTAACCCGATCCGGAGTAAGTCGCGTGCGACGGCCGGCTCTTTGTCATTCAAGAACTCGCGATACACAAGGGCATCGTGAACTGCCCGATGGAAGATCTGCACGTCGGGCAACAGCTCGCGCGTGCGCGCATCGGACTTTTTCGCCAGCTCGTCGATTGCGGCTTGCAGCGTATCCAATTGCTGAGAAAGTTCCTGACGGTCGGCCTCGGATATCTCTATTCCGAGGGCAGGTACACGGCGCACCTTGTCGGCCTGGTTGTCCGCCGGACCGTCAGCCCGCGCGAAGGCCTGACGGCACACGAGAATCAAAATCGCGGTGATGAGTCGTCGCATGGTATCTCCGTCTATCCTCAATTCGAAGAAATCCAAACTCCGTCAGCCCCGGAGGGGCGACAGTGAATAGCCAGGGGCGCAAGCCCCTGGGAACTGCCGCAAACAGGAACCAGAGCCCTGGAAGGGCGAAACTTTCTGTGGGTCCGACTTCCGCCCCTCCGGGGCTTTCGTTTTCTTACTTCCGTGGTCCAGGGGCTCGCGCCCCTGGCTATTGACTTCCGCCCCTGCCGGGGCTCAACAAACATATTACACTCACCGCGCCCGTGCCAGTTCCAGAAACTTCTCGTAGCGGGCCCGCATTTCCACGAGGCTGTCGCCCCCGAATTTTTCCACCAGCGCCTGGGCCAGGGTAAAGGCCACGACGTTTTCGACGATTACGCTGCATGCGGCCAGCGCGCAGACGTCGCTGCGTTCGTACGCGGCGCTTTCCGGTTCTTTGGTCGTCAAGTTGATCGACGCCAACGGGCGGCGGAGCGTGCTGATGGGCTTCATCGCGGCCCGCACGACGATCGGCTGGCCGTTCGTCATGCCCGCTTCCAGCCCGCCGGCATTATTCGTCTTGCGGGTATACCCCAGCGAGGGACGGTCGACTTCGGCGGGGTCATACGCAATTTCGTCGTGTACCTTCGATCCCGGTCGGCGCGCGGCCTCGAATCCCAGCCCGATTTCCACTCCTTTGATCGCCTGGATGCTCATGACCGCCTGAGCCAATAGGCCGTCGAGTTTACGGTCCCATTGGGCGTGGCTCCCCAGTCCAAACGGAGGATGCAGCACCTGCACCTCGATAATACCTCCCAGCGTATCTCCCTCTTCGGTCGCCCGGTCGACGCGCTTGACAATTTGTTGATCGGCAGCCGGATCGAGCGTATACATCGGGCTCGCATCACGCAGCGCCGTGAGCTCGGCGATCGTCCCCGAACCTGTCTGCGTCCCGATCTCTTCGAGCTGGACGACATAGCCGAACACAACCATGCCGAACTCGGCCAAGAGTTGTTTCGCCAGCGCACCGGCAGCCACGCGCGCGGCAGTCTCACGGGCGCTCGCCCGTTCGAGAACGCCGCGGATCGAACCCAGGTACTTGATCGCTCCGGTGAGATCGCCGTGCCCGGGACGAGGCCGTTCGACGTCCTTGAGCCGCTCAAGCTTGGAATCGCTATTCGCGACACCCAGTGCGACGGGACTGCCGATCGTGGTTTGCTGCCAGACCCCAGAGAGCACTTCAACAACATCAGTCTCGAGCTTCTGGCGCCCGCCCCTCCCGTAACCCCCCTGCCGGCGCTTTAGCTCGCGATCGATCAATGTCGTATCGATTTTAACGCCAGCGGGAAAACCGTCGATGACGGCCAGCAGCATTTGGCCGTGCGATTCACCGGCAGTCAGCAAGCGGAGCATAAACAGGCAATTCTGGTCAACGTCATCATCGAGGCGGCTCGGATTCCAGGTTTCAACGGTAGCAAAAATCGAAAGGCACGCAACCCTTGGGTAGGTCAGCCTTTCCAGGCTGACGCGAAAGAGGCACTCAAGTTATATACGAGCTCCAAGCCCTCACGGAACGCTTTTGCGACGTTTCAGGCTGGCAGGCCTGACCTGCCTGTCGCGACGCTCGCCGCGACCTCCAAATGCGGTCCGGTTGTAGCGGTTATACGCGGCGTAGCGATTGCACGAATCGCCCGGAAACCGGCGCATTGATACGACCGAAATGTTAGGTGGCGGCTGTCGCGAACTGCTTTCGATACGTCACTTAAATGATGAGAAACGTGCTTTAGGAATCCGATAACAGAGTTCAAGAACTTCAATTACTGCTTGATTGTCCTGCATTTGAATAAGGATCCGGAGATGCGTACGACGTTGTTCGCACTCAGCCTCTGCCTGCCCCTGGCTTCGGGTCTGGCGGCGCGCGTGGCGCTGGCCGATCCAACGCCGGCCTCGATTTGGAAGACCGACTTCGCCGCGGCCGAAGCCCAAGCGAAGCAATTGAATCGGCCGCTGGTCGTGCACTTCCACGCGGTCTGGTGCGGGCCCTGTAAGAAAATGGAACGTGAAGCGCTGCATTCAGTGCAGGCGCTGCGAATGCTCGAGGCCGGATTCGTCGCAGTGAAGGTCGACCTGGATAAAGACCCAAAGGTCGGCAGAAAATATTCAGTCAAGAGTATGCCCACCGATCTGATTGTCAGCCCGGACGGAAGAGTCCTGGTCCGCAGCGAAGGCTACGACGAGGGCGGTCAGCAAAAGTATCTGGCGAGTCTCACACAAGCGAGTGCCCAGTTCGCCGCCGAGGGCAGGCGCATCGCACGTTCGACCGCCGTGCCGGATCGTCAGAACAACCCGGATCGTCAGAACAACACAGTGCAACGCCAGTCACAGCCGGTCGCAATCAAAGACCGGGCACTGGCATCGACAGCCCCCGCGACCAAAGACAGGTTGGTGCCTCCGGCGGATCGCGTCGATCCTCCCGCCGGTTTGCAATCAGACGAATCGACAAAGCCCGACGAACAACGGCCGGTTGATGCTGAAACGATCGAACTGGAAGAAATCCAAGTGGCGATGGACGGATACTGCCCGGTCACCTTGCGCACCACTCGCACGTGGGCCACGGGCAACAAGGCGATTTCTCTCGAATATGAAGGGCAGATTTTCTACTTTACCGCGGCAGAAAAACGGGACGAATTCAAGGCCCATCCTGGCCGCTACGCACCGCGCCTGTTGGGTTGCGATCCGGTGACGCTGGCCGAAAACGACGTCGCAGTTCGCGGCAGCACCCAGTTCGGCGCGTTCTACGATGGCGCACTGTTTCTGTTCGAGAGCGCCGGTTCACGGGCCAAGTTCCGCTCGTCCCCCACCCGCTACTCGCAACTCAAGCACGTCATCAAACTCGAAGACGTCAAGAAAGTCGCCAGCAACGTCGACCCGTAGGTGCGTGTTTAACGGCTCACGGCTTCTGCGCCCGGACTTCATGCAATCGACTGCGGTACTTCTCATAGAGGCGCGTGTGCCGGCTCTCGGCGGCGTACGGTTTGCCGGCCACGAAGATCGCCTTGTACTGCG
>DATGKC010000531.1:0-5645 GCA_035294845.1 Planctomycetaceae bacterium
ATCGCGCTTCGAGGCCAGCATGCCTTCGAGCTTTTCGCGGGCCGCGCTCACCGATTTTTCGCGGGCCGACAGGATCTGCCGCTTGCTCGCCAATGTCGCCTCGGCGGTCTTGTAGCGTTCGAACCGGCTGGCCAGGTCGCGCTTGACCTCGTTGCACGAATAGGTGCGGCTGGCGTATTGATACGTCTGCCGGCCCTGGTCGACGTCGCGGCGCAAAGCGAGAATCTCGTCGCGCTGCTTGGTCATGTCGGTTTGGGCGCCGGCGATGTCTTTCGAGAGGTGCTCGACGTTGACCTCTTCTTCGGCGATCACGTGCATGCATTTACGGATGTCGGGGAGCAGGTTGCCCACCATGTCGCGGGCCCGTTGGATCTCGAATTCAATCGGCACTTCGGCCTTGATCGCATTGCGAGCCGACGAGCCGAACGTCTTGACGTAACTGACCACGTCGCGCCCGAACACGAGCGTGCTGAGCACAACGAGCGACACCACCCCGATCACCGTCTTTTTGAGCCAAAACATGATTTCGATCTCCTGAGATTTGTGCTGCTGAACCCGCCCCGCGTTCGCTATTGCGGAACAGTCGCCGACCGACCGTCCTATAGAGGTGGTTCGCCCATTGCGGCGGAATCTTGGCGGACGGGGGCCGATTCTTGAATTTTTTTTCAAGGTGGGTCATCTTTTTCCCGGCTGGCACGCGTGCAGTGATTCCCGTGCTTCGCGGCCTTGCGCAACATTGGGCGGCGATCGCCCTGCCGGATGCTCATAAGCCCTAGTCATTAAAGGTGTAGCGGCAATCTGCGCGACGCCGGTTCTCGGGCAATCGTCGTCGGCAGTTCGGCCTGTAACGCAGCTTCGTTCTTGTAATGTTGGGGAGATTTTGTAGGTCCATTTTCAGGTCTAACCAGGACGGAGGTTTTCATGCACTCGAACTCGCGTCGCGAATTTCTGCAGCAGGTTGGACGGGGAATGCTTGTGGCCGGAGTCGGGTACACGACGGCCTTTGACCTGGGCCTTACCCCTGCACTGGCTGACGAGAACCCCGCGGCGCTCACGTTCGGGGCGCGCGAGGCGCTCGTGAGGCTATTGCAAGACACGCCTCCCGAAAAGTTGTTGCCGCTGGTCGTATCACGGCTGAAGTCGGGGCTGGAGCTGCGCGAATTGGTGGCGGCGGCGGCGCTGGCAAACGCCCGCACGTTCGGCGGCGAAGATTACGTCGGCTTTCACACGATGATGGCGCTCGTCCCCTCGTACGAGATGGCCAAAGAACTCCCCGCATCGAAGCAGGCGCTGCCCGTCCTCAAGGTGCTGTACCGCAATACGAACCGCTGCCAGGAGCACGGCGGGCATGATTCCGAAGTTCTGCATCAGCTTGCCGCCAGCACGCCGCTGTCGGGAAACAGAGACGAATTCGCCTTGCGCGAAGCCGTCCGCAATAAAGACCTGTCGGCGGCCGAACGGATTCTGGCCAGCGCCGTGCAAAGCTCGCCGCTCGATGGCTTCAACCTGCTGCTCCCGGCGATCGAAGACTGCTTCGACGTGCACCGCATCGTGATGCCACACCGCGCCTGGCAATTGATCGACCTGGTGGGCAAAGAGAACGCCGAGACGATGCTGCGGCAATCGGTGCACTATTGCGTGAACGTCGAAAAGAACCAGAAGTTCGTGGAGATGTGTCAGCCCGTGCGCGACGTGTTGGCGAGCCTTTTGGACCAGTACCGGCTGGCCTCGAAGCCGCTCGGCACGCGCACCGCCGAAGACGGCCCGCTGGAAGCGCTCAGCCAGACGATTTTCAAATCGACTCCGGCGCAGGCGGCAGAGGCGGCCGCCGCAGCGCTGGCCGAAGGCTTCTCGCCGGCGACGGTTTCCGAAGCCGTGTCGCTGGCGGGCAACCAGCTCGTGCTCCGCGATTCGGGGCGCCGGGCCAATCAGGTCTCGAAAGGAAAGCCGGAGGGAAGCGTTCACGGCGATTCGATCGGCGTTCACGCCTGCGACACGATCAACGCCTGGCGCAACATGGCGCTAGTCGCCAATCAGCGCAACGCCGCCGCGTGTCTCATCATGGCCGCCTACCAGGTGGCCCGCGACCGCACCGCGCGAAACGAAGACTTCGGCGCCTGGCAGCCCTACCCGCTGGCCGAGCACTATCAGAAGCTGCACGGGACGTCGCCTGACGAGCTTCTCAAGGAGGCCGACGGCGCCATTCGCGAAAACGACCAGGCGCGGGCCTGCGCGGCGGTGGCGCGGTACGGCGAAACGGGTCAATCGGCCCGTCCGGTGTTCGATCTCATGCTGAAGTATGCGATCAGCGAGGACGGCGCGCTGCACGCCGAGAAATACTACCGCACGGTGACCGAAGAGTTCGCGGCCACCCGTCCGGCCTTCCGCTGGCGGCAGCTTTTGGCGCTGGCGCGAGTCACGGCCAGCGAATACGGCCACCCCGCGCCGGGACATTCCGAGGCCAAAGGGCTGCTCGGCGTTTCCTAGGATGCCGGTGGGCGCAGCCTATTCTGCATCAAGATAAATGCCATACTTGCAAACGATGGCCCCGTTGCCGCCGGCTGAACAGCAGCGTAAGCCAAACTGGCACACCACGGGGCCATCGCTCGCGAATCGGCTCTCGGAGAGCGACCAGCCGTGCAAAGTCTTCCACGCCGCGGAAGTCGAAATTCAGGCGATCGCTCTGACCCCGCCACCCGACGAAAATATGAAGCTCGCAGCGCGCTGAAAAGCGTCCCGGATGAATCACGCTGACTTCTCAGCGCGGCTTTTTCTTCGTTCGTCCGGCGTTCGCTTTGGCCAGGTTGGCCTTCACCCTGTGCTTGACGATTTTGGCGATCAGCCGGACGGGAATCGGTTGATCCAGTGGAAATCGAAGCGTCCCCTTCCCCCCCGCGTAAACGGAAAGTTCATTCTTGAACTTGGCATCGCCGCGCGGGGCCGGGTATAGGCCGATGTGCTGCTTATGGGCGGCGAAAAAGATCAGATTGCCGTGCAGCTTGAATGCCGGAATCTGATACGAGATCGTTTCTTCGGCATCAGGAGCCGCCTTTCGAATCGTGCTCCTGACGGTCTGAAGCAGGTCTTGAACGTCGTCGGGAAAGCCGGCGATGTACTCGTCGATGGTTTTTGGCGCAGGCTTGGATTTCATCGCTTCGGCGGAGCCGGCGAACAGCAGGAAGGGTGTGGCCGAGTACATTCGAGATCGGCCATGTGCTTGAATCCTAACTCAAGGCATGAAAGAATCAATGCTGCAAATTCAATCGAACATCGGCTCACATCGGAGAGAAATAATGCCTCTGTCGCGATGGTTTGGAATGGCGGTGATTCTGTCGGGACTGGTGATTTCCGGAGGCCGTGCCGCGGATCAGCCGAAAAATGCGCCTGACAAGCAGGGCGCGGCACAGCCTGGCTCAGAGCCCGATCAGGCCGCACTGGAGAAGAAATTTGCCGAATCGCTTTCGGGAGTCATCTTCGCCGGCAGTTACAGCGTCACGACGGGGGACGAAGAAAAGCCGGCCCACATGGAAAAATACACGATTACGCGGGTTTCGAAGGTGAAAGACGATTACTGGCTGTTTTCAACGCGGATTCAATACGGAAAAACCGACGTGGCCTTGCCCATGACATTGCAGGTCAAATGGGCCGGCGATACGCCGGTGATTACGCTCACCAACCTCACGATTCCGGGACTCGGGACATTTACGTCCCGCGTCATGATCTACGGCGACCGCTATGCCGGCACCTGGCAACACGACAAAACCGGCGGACACCTGTGGGGCAGGATCGAAAAAATCGAAAAAAAAACGGAGCCCGAAGCCGGATCCGGGAAAGCCACTTCTTCGGAATCTGACAACGGACGCTGAATTCACATGGTGGATTCGGCCGCCATCTGTGTTACGATGGAACGATCATATTCGGCCATTCTTGAAAACCGGGAGAGGCATCGGTGCGGCGTTATTGCCTGTGCGTGATATTGACGCTCTGCATTCCGGCCACCGGTCCGTCGGGCGATGAGCCCGATGCCAAGAAGCCGCTGCCGGAAGGCTTCGTCGCGCTTTATAACGCCAAGGACCTTTCCGGCTGGGAGGTCATGAACGGCCAGCTCGATGCCTGGCAGGCCGAGGGCGAACTGCTCAGTTGCGTGGCCGAAGGAGGCGGCTGGCTGCGCACGTCGAGAACCTACAGCGATTTCGTTTTGAAGCTCGACTATCGCATCCCTGCGGGGGGCAATAGCGGAGTGGGCCTGCGCTTTCCCGGCAAGGGAAACCCGGCGCACGACGGCATGGAAATTCAAATCCTCGACGACGATTCCGATGAGTACAAAGACCTGGTTGCCGCCCAGTACACGGGGGGAATCTATTACCAGGCCGCCGCCAAGCGTGGCGCCGCCAAACTGCCGGGTGAATGGAACACGTACGAAATCACGTGCCGCGGGCCGCTGGTCAAGGTGGTCCTCAACGGCCAGACCATCAACGACGTGTCGATCGATGAATACACCAAGGGCGAGGGAGGGCACTTGGCACTGGCTGATCGGCCGGAAATCGGGTACGTCGGTCTCCAGAGCCATGGCTCGCGCGTCGATTTTCGAAATCTGGCGATTAAGGATTTGACCACCACCACGAATTCAGGGCTCAGCTACGTCGACATCGTGGTGGGGAAAGGAAACGTGGTCGCGGCGGGCGCGAACGTCGTTGTACATTACACGGGGCGGCTGGCCGACGGGAAGAAATTCGATTCCACTCGCGACGGCGAAGCGTCCAGACCCATCGCGATTTCGCTGCAGGAAGTCATTCTCGGCTGGCGCGAGGGAATTCCTGGAATGAGAATCGGCGGGCGGCGGAAGCTCGTGATTCCGGCGAAGCTGGGTTACGGCGAAAAAGGGGCAGGGAACGTCATTCCGCCCGATGCTATGCTCATTTTTGACGTCGAAATGGTGGAGGCTCGGTAGATGGAAGTTTCGATCAGCGAATGTCCCTCTTGCGGCGCCGTGGTGATGGGGGACGAACAGGTCTGCAGCGGCTGCGGCAAACAACTCCCTGCCGCCGCGCCGCCTCCCGCCTCGAGCACGGCGGGTCGAACCGAAGCATCTTGCCGCCGATGCGGCGCGAAAGTCCCGCGTGGTGTGCTCCGTTGCCGCGATTGCGGCGCCTTCATGAGCCCCGAGGTGGAAGCGGCAGCTATGGCGCAGCAGGCCGGCCGCATGTTGACTCCCGGCGGTTCGTCGGGAGGCCTGGTGGGCGGTGGCGCCGGTTTCGGAAGCATGGCGTACGATCCGTCACGAACCGCAGGCCCGGCCGCTTCAAGCTTTGCCGAGGTCGCCGACGACGCCGACTTCGATCTTACGTCTGACGCTGGTCTTGCTGATGTCAATATGCGCGATTTTGACGAAGGTCAAATGCATATGCATCATCAGCCGGACTCCAATACGGGAAGCGACGATGATTTCGAAATGGGCGACGGATCGGCGGCTGCTGAGTACGCGGTTGCCGAGGAATCTGGTCCAGAGGCCCCGGCCGAAGCGGCCCACGAAGCAGCCGAATTGCCGGCCGACGAGGTGGTCGGTGAAGAGCCCCAGCCGAATCTCGAGGGGCCCCCGGCGAGTCCTTCCAATGGCGAGGAGCCGATCGCGAACGAAGTGCCTC
>DATGKC010000532.1:0-5900 GCA_035294845.1 Planctomycetaceae bacterium
CCCCTCATCGGGGTGCTGCGCAGTTCAGTCCCGCCCCTATCCGCGCATATCCACACGACTACCCTGTAAAATCTTTGCATGCCGCGACGATTTTTAAGGCGGTGAATGGAATGAAGAACCGCGGATTTCGCCGCTACGCGCGGATAAACACCACCAGGGTCAATTTGTACATCCGCGCGTATCCGCGAAATCCGTGGTTATCTGCCTTTTTTGACCACTTTCGTTGCGGCCTTCGGCGGCGCTGAGAAGTCCGCCGCGTTTTCGTTGATGAGCAAGCGAGAACGCTTGCTCTACGGTAGGGACATGCATCTTCCCGTATGCCGGCTACTGCGGGCGGAATTCCTGCGACAAGCGCTCGAGGCTCGCGCGCACGTTTTGATAGGCGGCCGTCGCGGTAATCTGGGCCGCCGCATTGAGCTCGCCATGCAAATTGCCCAAAACGTTCTGCCGGAGAAAGTCGGCGAACCAGGCGACTCGGCGGGCGGTGAAGGCGGCTTGCAACTGGCGCAGGCGCGTTTCCAGCAATCTCAATCCCCCCGCGGTTCCCGAGAGCGCGGTTTCGCCCACGACCACCGCCCCTGTCCCGCCGGCAATGTCGCCCATAATGTGAACGGCCAGCGACTGCGCGGCCGCGTCGGTCACGAGCGGAGTCAGGGCATGGCCGACCGGTCCAGCCGCGGCGACAAACAAGACGACCGACGTGACCGGCCGGGCCATGGCCGCCACCGCGTCGAGCTTGCGAAAGACGCCGAACGCTTTCGGGTTCTCATCGCGAAAGCCCTGCATCTGAATGGCGACAACCGCGCTCAACTCGGCATCGAGATCAAGCGAGGCTTGCGCCGCCGTCAGGCGTTCGAGCAGTTGGGCTCGAGACGCCCCCGCCAGCAGCGCATCGAGTCGTGGCCTCAATAGGTCGTTTCCGAGTTGGCTCAATCGGGTCAATTCGCCGTAGAGCGAATCGATCGCCTGCAGCATGACGTTGCGCTCGGCGTCGCGGTAAGCCGCACGCAGATCGGGCGCCCCGCCGCCGATTCTTTGACGCGCCCAGCGCAGGGGCCACATGAGGCCCTCTCCCAGTGCGCCGTAGGCGTCGTGAATCGTCTTCGTCCATCCTTGCCTGTGCATGCGCCACCACTGGCGGATGTGGCTGACCAGCAGGCTGACGGGCGGCGTGGGCCAGTTCTCGACGCGCGCGAGCTGCTGAGTCGACAGCAGATCGGCCGCATCGTGAAAAGCGGCACTCCGCAGGCGGATCTCTTCCAGGTAGGCGAGGGCGCCTGTCTCCGGCGAAAGAAGCTGGCCCAGAGCGCCTCGCAGCGTGCGGAGCTTGATTTCTGAAAACCGCATGTCCGACAAATCGCGCGCCAAATCGTGCGCCACCGAATCGGCCGGCGCCGAGGCGCGCCGGCCGTCAGCCTCCCAGCCTCGTTCGTAGAACGCCAGGCGGTTTTCTTCCGCGGCGCGGCGGTCGTTCGGCGCCAGGTACACCAGATCGGGCATGATTCCCGTTTCACGCGAAAAAGTCTCCAGCCACAGCGGCCAGAATTCTTCGTCATCCGGAAGCAGGCACTGGTTGAAGATGACGATCACCGCCTTGTCTTCGCGCGCCGCCTTTCGGAAAAACTGCTTGACGGCCGCGTCGTTATACTTCTGCTGCGTGAGCACGGCCACGAGCACGTCGGCGCAGTGCCGCAAATGGTCGGCCCGCAGCCAGTTGATCTCAACGTCGCTGTCGATGTCGGGCGTGTCGAGAATCAAAAGGTTGTGAGGCAGCCCGGCGCTGGTTTTCCAGAACAGGCGGTGTTCGGGCGAATTTTCGAGGGCGGCGTCCGGCTTGGTCCATTCGCACAGACGGAAGCCCTCAAAGATGGCCGCCAGATTGTGCTCTTGATCGAATCCCGAAGGAATGAGGCAGACCGGATGCTTCGTCCCCGAGGCCAAAGGGCTTGTCGCGCTGATGCACGCCCCGGCCAGGTGATTGAACACCACGCTCTTGCCGATATTCGTTCCCCCCACGACGGCTACGACGATGAAGGGTTGCCCGGCCAGTTGAGGTATCAATTTTCGCTGAAGCGATTCGTACCATTCGCGGCCCGCGAGCGGCGCAAGCTGCAACAATCGGCAAGCGCTCTCCAAACCGGCCAGCGCGTCGTATAAACGTTGGGTTTGTTCCGCACAGGCGGCAAACGGAACACCGCCCGGCCTTTGGCTCAAATGATTGCCCATGTCGCTATTCTACCACCGTTGGAGTTCACGCTTCAGCTTGCGCCATTTGAGCGTGCTTCCCAAATCGCCTGCCGTGGGCTTCTTCTACTGAGATTCTTCGGCGCTCCGGTCGATAACCAACAGGAGGACGCTGCCGGTTCTGGCCGCACCGGCCGCCGATCTGCGTGGCTTGTCGATCCGGGAAGACGACAACCAATGATGTCGCAAGAAGTTATGGAATACCGTGTCGAGCTGGACGCCTATTCAGGCCCGCTCGATTTGCTGTTGTACCTCGTCCGCCGGCATGAAGTCGACGTTCTCAACCTGCCGATTGCCGACATCACGGCACGGTTCGTCGAGTTTCTCGAAATCTTGCATGTGCTGGATCTCGATCTGATCGGCGACTTCGTCGTCATGGCCAGCAGCCTCATCGAGATCAAAAGCCGCATGGCTCTTCCCGAACCGGATCAGCCCCCGGAGCTCGTGGAGCCCGACGAAGACCCGCGGGCCGACCTCGTCCGCCAGTTGCTCGAATACAAGCGCTTCAAGGACGCGGCTCGATTGCTGGAAGAGCAGGCGGCCCAGTGGCAGCAAAGATATCCAAGGCTGAGCGACGACCGGCCTCGCGGCGCGAACGACCCGTCGCGCGATCTGATCAAGGAAGTCGAGCTGTGGGACCTCTTGAGTGCCCTCTCGCGCGTTCTGCGCAAGAATACCGAATCGGCGCCGGCCACCATCATTTATGACGACACGCCGATCGCCGTCTACATGGAGCAGATCAAATCCCGCGTGCTCGCCGAGCAGCGCGTCGAGTTCAGCTCGTTCTTTGCAGGTAGCAATTCGCGCAGCCGCATCGTGGGAATTTTCCTGGCGCTGCTGGAGCTCTTGCGGCACGAACACTTCCGCGCCGAGCAGCCGCAGGAATATCACGAAATTTGGATTCTGCCCCCCGCATGAGCGAGGCTCGTGCCAGCGCTGAACGGGGGCCGTGATTGCTGTCGCGGATGGATGTAGCTGCCGGGCGGGGGGTCTGCATCTGGATGCGACGACAGGAGATGCAACTATTTTTCGTCGCTCGTGCGAATCTGCGCATATTGGGATTGTCGAATTTGCAATGGCGCGCAGAATTGATATTGATATAGGGGGGAAAATTTAACACGACTCCCGAATTCATTGCTGCAGTTTAACCCCCCAGGTTCCCTCAGGCCCGATTCTCAGTGCCGAAAACGAGACGGCAGCGGGTTTCTGCGCCTGAGCCTCGCCAATGCTGATTTTTGAGCGGCTGATCGTGAAAGAAGTGCTGCCGGAGGCCCGGGAAATTTCGAATGACCAGATTTCCCGTGGGTCGTTGATGTTCTTTGGGCGCACTTGAGTGCCTTTGAACGGATCTCGAGGAATATTGACGTTTTTGCGAGCGCGGCGTTGGTGTTCTTTGTGATGTTCTTTGTGAGTATCTTTGGCGCCGCGTTTGACGTTCTTTGGTTCATTCCGGTAAGTGTGCCATGCTGCGATTGGTTTGTCTTTTCGGCGTGCTTCTGGCCGGAGTTGGCACGGCGGCAACCGCCGCGCCACCGCTCGAACCGACCGATGACGCGCTAAAGCGCCGTTTCACCGACGTCGTGCAGCCGTTTTTGAAAACGCACTGCATTGCCTGCCACGGCGAGAAGAAACAAGAGGCCAAGCTCGATCTGAGCCGCTTTTCGACAGTGGCGATGGTCGTCAAAAATCACCGCGTTTGGGACACGGTGCTCGAGCGGCTCGAATTAGAGGAAATGCCTCCCGAGAAGGCGCCAAAACAGCCGACGGCCCACGAACGCGCGGCCGTGATCGAATGGCTCAAGGCGCTGCGTGAGGACAACCTGTCGCGCAATGCGGGCGATCCGGGGCCTATTTTACCGCGGCGTCTGAGCAACGCCGAGTTCGACTATACCATTCACGATCTAACCGGCGTCGATATGCGGCCGGCGCGCGAGTTTCCGGTAGATCCGGCCAACGAAGCCGGATTCGACAACTCGGGCGAATCGCTGACGATGTCGCCGGCCCTGATGAAAAAACACCTGGCGGCGGCCCGATCCATCGCCGACCACCTCGTCTTGAAGCCGCATGGTTTCGTATTCGCGCCGCACTCGGCAGTCACCGAGACCGACCGCGACAAATATTGCGTGCAGCGGATCATCGCATTCTACAATCGGCAACCGATCGACTGCGCCGATTACTTTCTGGCCGCCTGGCGGTTTCAGCACCGCGCCGCGCTCGGGCGGCCGCACGCCGCGTTGACTGATTTCGCGACCCAGGCCGGAATTAGCGGCAAATACCTGGGCACGATCTGGTCGACGCTGGCCGCCGCGGAACCTTCTGCCGGCCTTCTCGGCCAGGTGCGCACGGCCTGGCGGAAGTTGCCCGTCCCTGGCGATCAAAATGACTCCGAGGCGCTGGAAACCGCTCGTCGCGATTGCGGTGTGTTGAGTGATCTTGTCGTTCGGCTGCGAAAGGAGCTGGAGCCGCGCGTCGAAAAAATGCACGCGCCAGGCATTTCCGACGGCAGTCAGCCATTCGTCCTCTGGCGCAATCGGGAAGTCGCCGCCAATCGCATGCGCTACGTGAAGAAGAACGGCATCGACGAAGCCGAAGATCCGGCGTTCGCGCACTTTTGCGTGGTCTTTCCCGATGCCTTTTTCATGGCCGATCGCGGCGCGTACTTCGACCCCAAGGGCGCAGGCCAAGGGCGGCTGCTCACCGCGGGTTTTCACCTGATGCAGGGATATTTCCGCGACGACGAACCGCTGCGCGAATTGATCTTGGATGAAGACGGACAGCGCGAGCTCGATGCCTTATGGCGCGAGCTCGATTTCATCACGCTGGTTCCCATGCGTCAGTACAAAGATTTCATTTTCTTCGAACGGGCCGAATCGCCGCGGTACATGCAAGAGGCCGCCTTCGATTTCGCCCGCTCCGAAGACAAAGATTCGATCTCGACAGAGAAGATTGAGCAACTGAGAGTGGCCTATCTGGCGAAGGCGCGGAGAATCGACTGCCATGCCGAGGGTTTGCGAGCCATCGAGACGTATTTCGCGAACATTTCGGCCGCCATCCGTTGGGTCGAGGAGGCCCATCTGGCGGCCGAACCCAGCCATCTCGATGCATTGGCGAAATTCGCCGAGCGGGCCTACCGCCGGCCTCTCTTGCCGGCCGAGCGGGAGGATCTGCTCGCCTTTTATCGAAGTCTGCGGGATAGAGGCGAATTGAGCCATGAAGACGCGATTCGCGATTCGGTCGCCAGCGTCATCCTCTCGCCCCACTTTTCATACCGCGTCGACCTGGCGCAGGCGGGCGAGAGTGCGCGGCCGTTGTCCGATTATGCTTTGGCGAGCCGGCTGAGCTATTTCTTGTGGTCGAGCATGCCCGATGAAGAATTGTTGGCGCACGCCGCCGCCGGCAACCTGCACGAGCCTAAGGTGCTGATCGCCCAAGCGAATCGAATGCTGGGCGATGAGCGCGTGGAGCGCCTGGCCGTCGAATTCTCCGGCAACTGGCTCGATTTTCGCCGCTTTGAAGAACACAACGCCGTCGATCGCGAGCGGTTTGCCGACTTCACGAATGAATTGCGGCAAGCCATGTATGAAGAGCCGCTCCGGTTTTTCGTCGATGTGATCCGACGCGATGGTTCGCTGCTCGATTTTCTTTACGCCGATCAC
>DATGKC010000533.1:0-3434 GCA_035294845.1 Planctomycetaceae bacterium
CTGAGACCTGAGACCTGAGACCTGAGGCTTGAACTGGAGGCTTCCGCATGTTACGCAAATCGCCCCAATTTCATATCGACGCGCACAGATGTTGGGGGCCTGCGGCTGGCAGAATGCGGCTCGATCGAAAGCGTCGCGAGACCGCACGTCTCAAGCCTCAATCCTCAGGTCTCAAGTCTCAAATCAGAAATCTCAATAATTCCGACGGTTTGACAGTTGATCTTGAACCGGCTGAAGCGGATAATAACAAACCAGCAAGCTGATTGTTGCAGACGCCGAAAAGCGTTCCTCAGACCGATCCTTGTCTCGCCTGCACGAAGCCGGAACTCAAGGTACGCGGAGTACTTGCTGCCGGACGACATGTTGACGGGACCATGACCGGCCCATTCCGGGACGTGAACGAGGCGAAGATGCGGTCGCCACGAGAGAATTCGGCGTGATTGCTTTTGAGCGACACGGCCAACGCGGAGAAAGAACGGATGCTGTCCCAGCGTCAGGTAGGGCTCGGGCGGATGCCACCGCGAGAGCGTGTCTCAATGCTTGAAATTCACGGCAAGCTTGATGTTCGTTCGCGTATCCGGCAAGTGTGTGCACGGATGTACAAACCCTGAAGTCCGTTTCGAGGGAGAGTTTTCTGTGAACAGTTATCACGATCCGTTAACTGAGCTCATCGACCGGGGCCGTGCGCGCGGGTTCATCACGTTCCAGCAGGTGAATGCCTACCTTCCCGATGAAGGCGGGAGCCCGCAGATGGTCGACGACCTCGTGCTGGCACTCGAACACAGCAAGCTCGATCTGATCGAGGATCCCGACCAGCCCCGTTCGGCCTTGGCGACTCTTCCCGCTCAAAAACCGCTCAATTTCGCGGAACCCCGTGGGGACCGCTCGGAATTGTTGGAAGAGCCGGCCTCTTCGGCGCTTTCCTCCCGAGACCCCGTGCGCATGTATTTGAGTCAGATGGGAAATATCCCGCTTCTGACGCGCGAACGCGAAATCTATCTGGCGAAGAAAATCGAAGTCAGCCGCAAGCGGTTCCGCCGGGCGCTGATGGAATGCCATTTTTCGATGACGGCGGCCCTCGAGACGCTGGAAAAGGTCTTTGCCGGCGAGCTCCCCTTCGAGCGGACGCTGCGCACGTCCGAAACCGAAAACGTGCGGAAAGAACAGATTCTGGGGCGCATGCCTCACAACATTCCCACGATCAAGCACCTGCTCGGCCTCAACTTCGCCGATTTCAACCGGATCATTGCCCCCGGTTCGACGGCCGCCGATCGGCACGAGCTGCTCACCGAACTGACAGAGCGGCGGCGCAAGACGGCGACTCTGTTCGAAGAACTGAGCCTGCGCACGCAAAGGCTGCAGCCGATCATGAAACGGCTCTACCAGGTCGGCCGCCGGATGGATGAGCTCGAACAACTGATCCGCGATCTGCGCCGTTCGCGCCGCAACGTCGACGAGCTGCACCGCTGCGAGCGCGAGCTGCACGATCTGACGCTCATGACCCAGGAAACTCCAGAAAGCCTGCGGGCCCGCATCCGCACGATCCAGGCGCGGTTCGCTGTCTGGACCGAGGCCAAGCAGGAGCTCTCGGGGGGCAACCTGCGGCTGGTCGTCTCGATCGCCAAGAAGTACCGCAACCGGGGCCTCAGCTTTCTCGACCTGATCCAGGAAGGGAACGCCGGGCTCATGCGCGGGGTCGAAAAGTACGAATATCGGCGCGGCTACAAGTTTTCGACGTATGCCACGTGGTGGATTCGCCAGGCCATCACGCGCGCCGTCGCCGATCATGCCCGCACGATTCGCATTCCGGTGCATATGTTCCAGAGCATTTCGACGCTCAAAGCCAAAAGCGAAGAGCTGAGGCAGAAAAAGGGGCGCGAGCCGACAATGGAAGAGTTGTCCCGCGCCGTCGGGCTCTCGCTCGAAGAAACGCAGCGCATCATGAAGACCTGGAAGCACCCCATCAGCCTCGACACGCCCGTGGGAGAGAGCGAAGACAGCGCGTTCGGCGACTTCCTCGAAGACGGCTCCGAGCACACGCCGTCGGAATCGGCGATGCACAAGCTGCTCAAAGACAAGATCAACCACGTTCTCAAGAGCCTCACGTATCGCGAGCGCGAGATCATCAAGCTGCGTTACGGCCTGGGAGACGGCTATAGTTATACGCTCGAAGAGACGGGGCGAATCTTCAAGGTCACGCGCGAGCGCATCCGCCAGATCGAATCGAAAGCTTTGCGCAAGCTGCAGCACCACACCCGCAGCAACCACCTGCGCGGTTTCGTCGAGAACCTGCCGCAGGGAGTGGCGGTGCCCGTCGGGGTCGGCGAAGGCGACGAAGAGGAATGAGCCGGTCCGGGTATTGCCTTTTCGCCTGCAAATCTCTGGGCTGCCCATGCGACGTGCGTTCTGCCATTGGTTCGCGTTACTGGTCCCATTGCTTTTGGGCCTGTGTGTGACGATCGTTCCCCCCGGCCGATCGCCATCGAACCCGTTAAAGGCCGACGACGAGCCGCAAACTCTCAAGCTGCTCAAGACGTTTGCCTCCGAATTTGTGGCCATTACGCCGGGCGATCACGGCCTTCCTTCGTCGTTCGTCATGGGAACCGAAAAGGGCCCGTTTTTCGAGCAACCGGCCCATACCGTGACGTTCAAGTACAATTTTTCGATTGCCAAGTACGAAGTTCCGCAGAACTTGTATGAAGCCGTGATGGGGACCAACCCCAGCAAGTGGAAGGGCCCGCGCAACTCGGCGGAGATGTTTTCGTTCGAAGAGGCGCTTGAGTTCTGCAAAAAGATCAGCGGCCTTCTGCGCGCGGCCAAGCTTTTGGGCGACGACGAAGTGATACGCCTGCCGACCGAAGCCGAATGGGAATACTGCTGCCGGGCCGGAACACGCACGGCGTACAGCTTCGGCGAAGATCCTCTCAAACCGGGCGACAAGGATGCGCGGGCCGGCCTGCTCGACGAATTCGGCTGGCACACGGGGAATGCCGCGGGGAACGACCCGCCCGTCGGCGCCAAGAAGCCCAATCCCTGGGGGCTTTACGACATGCACGGCTATCTGTGGGAATTCGTCAGCGACGCCTGGCACGAGACGTACGCCGGGGCGCCCGCCGACGGCAGTAGTTGGCCGAGCGATGAAAAAGAGCCCCGCCGCGTCATTCGCGGCGGCTCGTGGAAGGACCGCTACGAGTGCCTGCGCAGCGCTCATCGCCGGCCGACCGACGCCGGTGCGAAAGACGACGCCGTCGGCCTGCGGTGCGTCAAATCGAAAATGCGGTAGGCGACAAAAGTCGCGTAATCCTGAGGGCTGCGCTGCACTACGCTTTCAGCGTACATCGTATTCCGCAACAATAATCGGCGGCGGCAGGTTTCGCCGGCCCCAATGGCTGGCGCCTCGTGGCGCGAGAACGCTGTCATGGTTGATCGTTGAT
>DATGKC010000534.1:0-2078 GCA_035294845.1 Planctomycetaceae bacterium
GCCGGCGCGGCAAATAATCGCGCTCGGGATCAAACCAAAACCGTGCGACGTGGTCGGGAGGCAACTCGATCGTCACGCATTCGCACAGTGCGCCGTCGATTCTCTCGGTTCCCTTGTATTTGATTTTTCCTTCCCCGGCCGCCGTCTCAAGAATTCGGACCAAGCCGCCGCCCACGAAGTTGGTCTTTATGCCGGCAAAAATCCACGGCGGTGTCGCCATTTCATGGCTCCCTGAATCAATCATCAAGAAATTCGGCGGTGGCCAATCATCAGCCTCTTCTCCTGGATAAGCCGGCAAATAGTGCAGCGTGGATCCGAGCGAGCCATCAAAAACGGCGAGCTCTCTGCGTCGCAGCCAGAGTTCGGGATCGGTTCCTTCCCCCTCGGCTCTGATGTAATCGCGGAACCATCGTTTGCTCGCAAAATCAACACCGAAGGCGGCGGTGGATTTGCTGTGAGAATTCGGACGCTCACCTGTGGAGCGCAGTTGATCGGGATCACGGGCGTTCCAGCCGCTTTCAATCTCGTATCGTCCTTCGAGCGACTTGATGCTTGACGCGTAATCCTGGAGAGCCCCACGAATCAGTGCCAGCTTTCTCTTGGCCCTCATTTCCGAATACGTCAGATAGAGAAGAATGCCGATGCCCAGTGCAATCGCGGCGCCCCAGCGCAGGGCAATTGCGTATTTTCGCCTGGCAGGCGGCCCACTGGCTTTACTTGGCGGGATTGCACTCTGGCCAGGTCGCTTCGCAGGTTCGTCCATCGGCAGTTCTCTGAACGCGAGGTTGACGTTTGACGTGAATTGTACATGGCATGTTGTGACGCGTCTGCTGACTGTGGCGAGGGCCAAAAGGCGAATGAGCGAAAAGGCGAACAGTTCGGTCTTTCTGGCAGTTCGCGCCGGCGAGACGCCGACGCTACGTTGTGGCCGGTCTCCGACGTTGTAGCCTGTCAATGATGTTGTGGCCGGTCTCCGACCGAGCCACTCGCGGCCGCCACAGCCGCCGACCGCAGGTCTCCTGCGCGTCACTGCGACTTCAGTGAATGCTGTTGGCTTCGTATCATGCGTTTGGGCGACCTGCGGTCGCGCGGGCGGCGGGGTCGGGAGAGGGTCAGGAGACCCTCGCCGAACAAACACGAGGGTTCTTTGGAGAGCCAATGATCGAAGTGGAAAAGGCGGCTGACCGGATCATGCTGCGCGGCGCCGAGATCGAAATTGCTTTCCAATACGCCGGCGATCGCTGGCAGCATTTCGTTTCCGTTCGGTGCGAGGGAAAATGGTTGGTCTTGATGGAGTCGGAAGAGGGATTGCCCTCCGACGAGGCCCCCCCCAGTCCCGCGCTTCAGGACCTGCGATTCGAACAGATTGCCGACGACATTTTTGAATTCCAATTGCTTGGGCAGGCCGGCAAGGGTTTTTATTCAGCGGCCGTACGGTTCGACGGCACGCGCCGCACGATCAATTTTGATGTGTGCGCTCGAGGACGATCGGGGGACGCTCCGCTGTGCACCGCGAGTCGCTACATCTTGGCCGATCGCGGATGTTTCCCGAGCGTGCGACAGCACGAAACGGCGCTGGTCCTTTTGCCGAATGGCGCCGGTCCAATCGAGTTCGCACCGGCGGGCGTGCCCGGCGGCCGGCTTGTAGAATGCCGGATCATGGACGAGCAGACGAAGCGCCGGATCGCCGCCGGCTGTTTTGAACCATTTCCTTCCCAACCAGGCCGAAAACCGGCTAGCGTTCGCTGGATGTATCGCGTAACGTGCGTGCGCGAGCCTTGATTTCATCGACATGATGCTTCAGAATGCGGAAAAGGCTGAATATTTGCGGCCAAATCGAGGAACAGCATGTCGTTTGAAAACGTCGAGACGCTAAAAAAACAATACACGGATAAATACGTAAAAGTGGATGGCTCGGTCGCCGAACTTCGGCGATTCAAAGACCTGACGGGCGTCGTCAAGACAGTGAACATGAGCGGCCGGGCGCTGGTGCAATTCGAGCATCCGGTCGATATCAGTTGGTACGACATCGATCCGTCGTATCTGCAAGTCGTTGATAAACCGGTCCAAACCGCCGC
>DATGKC010000535.1:0-2133 GCA_035294845.1 Planctomycetaceae bacterium
GAATTGGCCGGGTCCATCTGGTAAGTGCGGCGGTCGCCGAATTGCGGCGAGCTTTCGGCCGCCTCGCGAAACGGACCGTAAAACGCCGAAGCGTACTTGGCCGCGTAGCTCAGAATCGGCGTCTGGTCGAAACGGGCCTCATCGAGCGCCCGGCGGAGGGCGGCGACCATGCCGTCCATCATGCCGCTGGGGGCGATGACGTCGGCGCCGGCCTTCGCCAGACTGACCGCCTGCTGCGCGAGAAGCTCGAGCGTGGCGTCGTTATCGACATCGCTGAGCGCGCCGCGATCGACAACCACGCCGCAATGCCCGTGATCGGTGTATTCGCACAAGCACAAATCGGCGATCACCAGCAGCTCGGCCGAGGCGTCTTTGATTTTCCGGATGGCCTGCTGCACAATGCCGTCGTCGCGCACGGCGGCGGAACCCGTCAGGTCCTTCCATGCCGGAATGCCGAATAAAATCACGCCGGGAATTCCCAGATCGACGATTTCCCGGACTTCGGCGGAGAGCAAATCGACCGAAAGCTGCGCATGGCCGGGCATCGAGGCGATCGGCTGCCGCGTGCCGGTTCCCGGTCTCACGAACAGCGGCAAGATCAAGTCGCGGATACAGACTTCGGTCTCGCGGACGAGCTCCCGCAAAGCGGGATGCTGCCGCAGCCGCCGCATGCGCAAATTCGGAAATCCGGGTCCGGGATCGGGCGATGGAGACATTCGTCGGTCTCTGGTGATGTTGCGAGCACACCGCGGTTCTTACCATAGGCCATTTTAACAAGCACCGTCAACTGGCAGCGTGGCGGCCGGCTCCCCAACATTCGCCCGGAGACGCGGCGAACAGGTCTCGCGACCACTTGGCAAGCACCACCAGTGGGCCGATGAATACGAGACCGCCCACGATGACCGACGACGCGTGGACATAGGCGAAAATGCCAAAAGTTCCCGCCATTACGACTGCGAACGCGATCGTGAACAGCCACGGAGCGCGGGCGGAATTCTGCAAGTTCGCCGAGGCAAGGTCGTTAAAGACTGGAGGCCAGCAATTGGCTTTGCGTGCGCGATTGAGGTTGGCGTCGATCCAAACGCGAACTTGATGCCTGCGAGCCGTAATACACCCCATCAACGCCAGAATGGACAGTATGGGGATCCCGCCGAACGAGCCGGTGAGAGGCGCCAGAAATATCATTAAATCGTCGTCGTTGGGATTCTGGAATTGCTGCGGTTCGAGATAGGCAATGGCGCAAATTATCACAAGTGCCATTCCGAATGCCGAAACGACGATTCGTGTGACGCCCAAGGCCAGTAAAAAGCACGCACAGGCCCGCGCTCGTCGCCTGCACGGATCGCGCCGCCACAGCCAGAGGGCCGTCAGGAAGTCGCCCCATCCGAATCGGCTACAGACAACGGGCATCACCACGGCCGGTTGAGCTGTCAGCTCGAATGCGATCCACCCGGCCAGCGCGAGAGTGGGCCAAACCAACGCACTTTTCCATGTTCGTGGAGGAGCCAATTCCGGCTCGGCGGCGCACTCATTCCTCACGTTCACGGATGACTCTCCGGGCGCTATTCAACTCAGGCAATTATTACGGAACCGTAAGGCGGATCATGGTTTCCGATCGGCGTCGCCGAGTTCCGGACTTCCCACTTGTGACCGTTTCTTATATGATGAAAAGCCGAATTAGACTTGTGGTCTGGACTGCTCAATTGGAGCAGTCTTTTCAATTCAATTCAATTCGCCGGCGTGCCCGATCGTCGCCGCACTGGAGACCGGAAATCTTCCCTTGGCAGATCGGACGCGGAATATCTCCAAGTGATCGAGCGGCCATGAGCGCGGGACGTTGCGTTGCGGAAATCGAGTATCAGGCAGGCCAGGTTCACGACGTGCTCGAGTTCTTGAAGCGGACTCGCAGCGAGCTCCGAATGCTGCGGAAGGCGCGTGTTTACCGCGACAAAGTGCAGGTGTTCGACGTCAACGGCGACTGGTTCCAAGTCAGTGGAGTGGGTTATTCGGAGGCCGACGTGGTGCCCGTGCTCGACGCCGTCAATACGGCTTTTAATCGCGAGACGATTCACAAGCCGACCGAAGACGAGTTCAAGGAATTCAAGACCGGCCGGCGCTACACGTGGGCCGCAG
>DATGKC010000536.1:0-23381 GCA_035294845.1 Planctomycetaceae bacterium
TGCGGCAGGGATCTCAGCCGCTCGAAACAGAGAGCGGCCGACAAAAGCCGTTCATGATCGAGATGATCGCCGGCGATCCGATAGGCCGCCTCGATGCCTGCCTGAGTGAGCAAATAAGTGCGGGCCACAAGCCCCAAAGCATCGCCATCGTGCAAACGGATGGCCGCCTCGAGCAAGCGACGGGCCGCGGGACCGTGCTGCTTTTCGTAAGCCTCGCGCCCCTCGGGAGGCAGCCTGCCCAACAGCGATTGCGCTTCGAGCTTGAGGCTGCGTTCGCTGGTCTTGCTTTGCGCGTCGGCGAAAAAGAACGCGTCTTCGTCGCACTCGAGTATCGACTGCAAAAGCCGCGAGCCTTCGGCGTAGTTCTTTTCTGAAAGCAGCTCTTTTCCGCGATTGAGCCTGCGAACCATCTCGCGCGTGCTGATGCCGCGCGGCTCGTCGGCCTCGGGCGCGATGGGCTGCAAGGGGGCCATTCGATCGCGGTTGGGCGCTTGAGCGCAAGCCCGAGGGGGCCCAATCGGCACCGCCAGCGCGATGGCCGCCAGCCACCAGACGACTGCCGAAATTCGCTGTCGCATGCTCACTGCCTTGTCCCAGCCTGCCGCGCACCGTTTGCCCGGGCAAATTGAGCGCGAGAGGCCCTTTACGTTAGAGCATAGTCGGTTTGCGGGTTCGTGTCAGCATTAAGTGCGCCGAGCCGCGAGAATCGGGAATTTCGTGGATTTTTTCCTTGCGATTTCGCGCGGCGGGCGCAAAATGGTACGAAGTAGCCGGTTTCCATATTTCCAGTGGCAGGTCGCAGGCATGAATAAATTCAAAGTCTGGCTGAGACCGAGCGGAATCGATTGCAAAGTTCGAGTTGACGGGCCCGGCAATGTGCGTCTCTTGCGAGAGCGCTTGCAGGCTAAAGGCATCAGCAGCAGCGAGCCGATTGCGATCAAGGGCACCAGCCATTGCATTCTGCACGCGCATTACCCGCCCCAGGTCACCGAGGAGGGCCTGGTGATGTATGTCGCCAGCATTCCCGAAGTCGAGCTGATGCTCGATCCGGCGTAAAGTCGCTGGTATAATTGCGGGAGGTATTTTGATCACCCGACTGCGACCGGCGGGGCGCTCATGGTATTCGGCCAATCCACCGGCGGGCAACGCGGCGAGAATCATCGCGCTATGCATTTCTCCCGGCGCGATGTGCTCCGCCTGGGGGGATTGTGCGGCTTGGGCTTGGGGCTGCCTGACTTGTTGCGCGCCCGGGCGGGCGCCGCCGATACACAGTCGAGCTCGTTCGGCAAGGCCAAACGGGTGATCATGCTCTACCTGCATGGCGGGCATCCGCAGCAGGAGACATTCGATCCCAAGCCCGACGGGCCTTCCGCGGTGCGCGGCGAATTCGGCGCCATCGAGACCAGCGTCGCCGGTCTGCGGCTTTGCGAGCATTTGCCGCAGACCGCGGCGATTGCCGGCAAGCTGGCGGTCGTGCGTTCGATCTCGCACCCGAACGCGAATCACGTTCAGGCGGCTCTGGCCGCGCAAACCGGCCATGCGCACCCGATCGAGCTTGAGCGACTCGGCGATTTTCCACCTTCGCCCAATGACTTTCCTCCGGTGGGGGCGGTGCTCGACGTTGTCCGGCCGGCCTCGGGGGCGCTGCCCACGTGGGTGCGCGTCGGTCCGTTGATGCGGCGGAACAACGGCACTGTGCTTCACGGCCAGACGCCGGGCCTATTGGGCGAGCCGCATGCCAGTTTTGCCGTCGATCAGCCGCTCACGGCGCCCGACGTAGAGGTTCGCGCGGTCGATCGCAATGCCGAGCTAAGCTCGATCCGCCTGTCGGGTCGGCGCCATTTGTTGCACGAATTCGACACGCAGCGGCGCGAGCTCGAAGGCACAGCGGCGGTTCGCGATTTCGATCTATTTTATCAGAAGGCATTCGGTCTCTTAGCCTCAGATCAGACGCGGCGGGCGTTCGCTCTGTCGCAAGAAAGTCCTGCGACGCGAAAGCGCTATGGCATGACGGAATTCGGGCAGCGTTGCCTGTTGGCGCGGCGGCTGGCTGAGGCGGGCGTGCCTATGGTGAACGTCAGTTATTGCCACACTCCCGCGGGCTCTTGGGACACGCACAGCCAGAACTTCCGCCAGATGAAAGATTTGCTGGCACCGACGTTTGATGCGGCGTTCAGTGCGCTGGTGAGCGATCTTTCTGAGCGGGGTTTGCTCGATGAGACGCTGGTCGTCGTCAATGCCGAGTTCGGGCGCACGCCGAAGATCAACAGTTCCGGCGGGCGCGATCACTGGCCCTGGGTCTATTCGCTGGTGCTCGCCGGCGCCGGCGTGCGGCAGGGAACGGTGTACGGCGCTTCGGACAACTCGGCGGCGTACCCGACGGCCAACCCTCACGATCCCAAAGACTTCGTGGCCACGATCTATCACCTCTTGGGCGTGCCGCCCGAGACGATGATTCACGACTTGCTGCGGCGGCCGCACCAGGTCGTCATCGGCCGCCCGATCGACGGGATATTGGCCTAATCGGCGCGCTGAAACGCTTTACTGTTTCCAGACGTTGCGTGTGAGCCCATAGGTTGATTGTCCGCAACCGCATTCCGACCGCCGCGCTCAGCCGTGGTTACGTGAGCAGCGCCGAAATAGAAGTGACCCCAGCGGGATTTGAACCCGCATTACAGGGATGAAAACCCTGTGTCCTGACCGGGTTAGACGATGGGGCCTGCGACATCCACATCGCGGAGGATATAGACGGCCCGCATCGACTGTCAAGCCGCTGAAACAGCGCTATTGGAGCACGCCGTAGGGAATGTCATCGCCCGATTCGGTCGCATAAAAGAGCTTACCGATCTCGTCGCTCAGGGCCGACAGATAGTGCTTCTTGAATTGGGCGAACGGCATGGCGTTCGAATCGACCGGGGCGCGCGTGGGATAGTTCGACTTGATGGGCTTGGTGTAAATCGGGTTGCCGTCTTTTTTGTCGTCGTTCATCTTGACGACGTTGACGATCAAGTCGGCCCGGCCGCGGTAGAGGTTCACCGAATGGGCTTCGAAAAGGCTGAAGTCTTTGACGTCGATATGCACGATGTAATCGACTTTGAAATGGGCTCCGATCTCGGCCGTCTTGCGCCATTTGTCGTTTCGATCGAGCCAGCCGTGGACCAGGTCGGGATCGATGACCTTGATGTCTTTCGAACGCAGGCGATAGGCCACGTGCTTGGCCACGTCGTAGTCGACCGATTCATTGTCCCATTTGAGCTCCTTGGGCGCGTAGCAGTAGACCAGGACCGTGGGCTTCGTCTTCCCTCTTTTCCCTTCCAGCGACTGCTTTGTCTGCTGGTGAAAATCGGGGTCGGTCGAGGGGGGGCCGCCGATGAGGTAGCCCAAGAGGATCACCGACTGGCAGCCGGCCAGCCCCATCGTCCAAAGAAGCGCGGCCGCCAGCCGCAGCCATCCCGCGCGAACCCACGTAGAAGGTTGCAAGCACCTGATCGTGTGATCCATCGAGTGATCCTTAACAGAACATCCCGCTTCGATCGTCGAATCGCGCCGCCCTGCGCGAGCGGGTCCGTTCAAATCTCGTCTTCGGGGCGATAATCGACGAACAATCGAACCAATTCCTGACTGAGATGGCCGATATACCGCTGGCGGAAGACATCCGGCCCTTCGCGCTCGGCGGAAATCGGCTGGTTGGGAAATTTCGAGTTGAATGGCTTGCTGTAGACGAGTTTTGCGCTCTTTGTTCCGACGGATGCCTTCGAGCCGACCATTTCGACGACCACCACTTTGCAGGCGGCATGTCCGCGATAAAGTCCGGGACTATTCTCTTCGCGGTAACCGAAGTCGTCGAAGCTGAACAGGACGATGAAGTCGGCTCTGAACTTTCGGCCGATTTCGGTCAGGTCGGTTTTTTCGGTAACGCCGCCATGATCGTCGATCCAGTCGGCCACCTTGTTGTCGGCGATGACGTTGATGTTTTCGTTTTTCAACCGACGCGAGACTTCGGCAATCACGTCGATATCGAGCGAGGGCTGTTCCGATTGGGCCTGGGCCGTCGAAGTGCTCAGGACGATGACCTTCTTTTCTTTTTCGGCCAGGCTGCGCTTCGTCATTTTCGTGAAGTCGCAAGTCGTTTTCGGAAAGCCCTGAGCCATTTGGAGCACGCCGATCACGATCTGGCAGCTCGACAAATTGCCGGCCAGAAGAAGTGACACCAGCAGCGGCGCAAAGCGGCGGGCGAACGAGGACGCTCGAACTTTTGAGAACTCATTCGCCGTTTGGCAAGCGACACGATCCATCGACTGTAATTTCCTGCGATCCTGCAGACTCAAGCCCCTAAAGGCCGGCATGCGCTTCTTGATTCAGCCATAGGCCAGTTGAAAAAACCAATTCACGAGACACACGCTGCCGATCGCGATCAAGAGCCACATAAGAGATCGAGAGGGGGCGCGAACTCCGGCCAGTCGGCCGCGAGACGCGCTCCACAAGCACCAGGGAATCTGCAGGGCGCACACGATCGCCAGCAGCACGCCGGCGGCATTGGCGCGCAAGGCTTGCCGCAGGTTGCCGTGTATGAAATGAGAGAAACTGGTCGTCATGCCGCAGCTCGGACAGGGAATGCCGAACAACGCGCGAAACGTGCAGGGAGGCAAGCCGAGGCTTTGGTGAGTCCCGAACCCGCGCGGGTCGGGCCTCAGTGCAAAGGCCAGGACGAAGCCGCCGAGCAAAAACAGACTCCAGCCGACCAGCAGCCAGCGGCCGCGGGATGCGACGGGATATCCGTCTGTTCCTGCGATGTGCGTCATTGAGGGAAGTGTGAGAGTGCGGAACGTATCGAGTTCTGTCAAATGGTGCAAGACCAACTCACACGGGCCACTCGCCGTGGAAGACTTCGACCGCGGGCCCTGACAAAAACACCTCGCCGCCGGCCGCCCAGTCGAGTTCCAGGTCGCCGCCGGGAAGGTGCGCGAGCACGCGCCGCCGGGTGAAGCCCGCCAGAACGCCCGCCACGGCCGCCGCGCAGGCGCCGGTGCCGCAGGCCTGCGTCTCACCGGAACCCCGTTCCCAAACTCTCATGCGAATTTCGTCCGGCGAAACGATCTGCACAAATTCGGCGTTGACGCGGCGCGGGAACGCGGGATGGCGCTCGACTTCCGGCCCGACCTTGAGCACCCAGTCGTCGTCCAGAGCATCGACAAACGTCACGCAGTGCGGGTTGCCCATCGAAACGCAGGTGACTTCAAATTCGCGCCCCGCAGCCGAGAGTTTTTGCCGGATCGGCGGGTCGCCCGCCAGCGTCGTGGGGATTTTTGCTGCCTCGAGGATGGGGGCGCCCATATTGACCCGCACGTGGTCGACTCGGCCATGCGACATTGCCAGCTCAAGCGTCAACACGCCGCGGCCCGTTTCGATCGTCAGCTTTTCTCGGCGGGCGATGCCATGGTCATAAATGTACTTGGCGACGCAGCGCACGCCGTTCCCGCACATTTCCGATTCGCTGCCGTCGGCGTTGAAGATCCTCATGCGGGCGTCTGCCGATTCGGACGGGCAGACCAAGATCAGCCCGTCGGCACCGATTCCCTTGTGGCGGTCGGAAACGGCAACCGCCAGGGCGGGAACGTCGCGAGGAATGCTTTCTGCGAAGCAATCGACATACACGTAGTCGTTGCCCGCCCCGTGCATCTTAGTGAATTTCACTTTTTTGTCATTTGGCATAATGAGTCAATTGCCACTCGAATTACCTTCAGAAACCGCCATCCGGCAGGTGTCATCAGCTTTTCAACAATATCGAAAGAGAACTCTTCCATTCTCCGCCAATGGAGGAGGAATCAGATCTCCAAGCTGCCAATGATTCGGTAGCTGCAGGTTGCCTGCTTGAATCTCTTGAAATTCGTCGGGAGTGATTTCGATAATCACCGAAGGGAATAGGATGCCGCTGGCCGGATGCGCGTCGAATGCCAGCGGCATGATTCCAAACGGAAATGTGTCGGGATTTATCTCCAGAAGCTTCACTGGTTCCGACTCGGGCTCTTCGACCGCCGGCTCGCTGCGGAGACGGTACACTTGAACCAGTGCGGGTTCCGTCGCGTAATGAAGATGCGCCAGCCGGACGGCGGCTTGATCTTTGGCTGTCATGGATTCGTCCATTTCGCGGCATTCGCTCGGTTGATTCAGGCGTTTGCAGGGCGTTTTCTTTTCAGTCTACCAGACATCGGCGATCAGTTCAAAGATTCGCCCGCCACCCCAACCTGCTGACGGTCATGGCCTTGCGGCCTGGCACGGGAATGAATTCCACCGCGCTCGCGGGCAGACTGCCGTTGATTCTTCCGACCGTTTGCTATAATTTGAGTGTGCAAGCAGTCGAAAACGATGTTAAGCTTGGGTGGAAACCAGACATCCAGGCGAATTGATACGAACCCGGAACGAACAGGAGAATTTCATATGTCAGTAACGCTCACCGAGAAGGCCGCCAAAGAAGTGCAGCGGGTCATGTCGGAACAGAAAATGCCCGAAACCACGATCCTGCGGGTCGGAGTCGTCGGCGGAGGTTGCAGCGGCTTTCAGTACAGCTTGGGCTTCGACAATAAGACCGATCCGGCCAAGGACGAGCTCTTCGAACAGCACGGCGTGCGCCTGGCTGTCGATCGCAAAAGCGAGCTGTATCTCGATGGGACGGTTCTTGACTTCTACGACGGCCTCGAAAAGCGGGGATTCACGTTCAACAACCCCAATGCCGTCAAGAGTTGCGGTTGCGGCAGCAGCTTTTCGGCATAGCTTGCGAACCGTCTGGGCTTGAAATCAAGGCCGGTGCGCTGGGCGCACCGGCCCTCTTTGTTTTCGGCTGGACCGTCACAGCCGGCTTGCCCGGTCGGACTGCGCAGGCTGAAGCTAGGCTAAAGCATGAATGGCACGTGGTTAAGGCGGGGGTGGCGGGGTCAGAGCGATCGCTGGGAACTGACGCGCGCGGCACGCACGACTTCGCACAACTTGCGCCTTGCCGGAGACGCCAGTCGAGCGATGGCCCCGTGCCGTGCGCGCTCAACGTGCACGTCGCTGTCACCGATTCCCGGTTGCATGCACCGAGACGCGCCGACACCCCCCCTCGATCCCCCCGTGGACGGGGGGAGGGACGCGCGGCGTGGCGTGAGCGAATGCTGTTCAATGCCAAGCTGCGCACGCTGAGACCCGAGCTTCAGCGCGGGGCACTCGTTATCGCGCGGCTCCGTTGGCGCTTGTGAGATGCACGCGCGCGTCGTCGCCAGGAAGCGAATTCAGAAACCGCCGCGGAATTCGGCAAAAGAGCGTCACGCGCGAATCGACATATTCATGCCGCACGACTTCGGCATGGGCCGCCAGGTAGGCCAAGAGGCGTCCGTTGCCGACGCTCGTTTCCAGTGTGGCATCGACATAGCCCTCGCCCAGCCGTTCTCTGACGATGGCCGACAACTGTTCGAGCCCCGTGCGCTCGACGGCGCTGACCGACACGGCCTGTTCGTGACTGGCCCGCAGCACGTCGACGTACGAGCGGTCGCGGACCGCGTCGATTTTATTCAGCACCAGGACCGCGCGCCTGGCATCGATCCCGATTTCTTTGAGCACATCGTTGACCGTCGCAATCTGTTGTTCGGCCGCCGGGCTGCTGGCGTCGACGACGTGCAGCAAGAGATCGGCGTGACGAGCCTCCTCGAGGGTCGAACGGAACGAGGCCACGAGATTGTGCGGAAGATCGCGAATGAAGCCGACGGTGTCGGAAAGCAGCGCCCGTCCCAAATTGGGAATTTTCCATGCGCGCGTGCGCGTATCGAGCGTCGCGAAAAGCTGATTGGCGACAAAAACTCCCGCGCCGGTCAAAGCGTTCATGAGCGTGCTTTTCCCGGCGTTGGTGTAACCGACCAGCGAAACCGTGAGATAGTCGCGGCGCTGCGAGACCTGCCGCTCGCGCCGCCGTTCGACCGTTTTGAGGCGCTGCCGCAGATCGCTTACCCGCGAATCGATGAGCCGCCGGTCGGTTTCGAGCTGTTGTTCGCCCGGCCCGCGGCTTCCCACGGCGCCTTCGGTCCGTTCCAGGTGGGTCCACAAGCGCTTAAGGCGCGGCCGCATGTATAAAAGCTGTGCCAGCTCGACCTGCAACCGCGATTCGTAGCTGCGGGCATGGGTCGCGAAGATCGCCAGGATCAGCTCGCTGCGATCGACGATCTCGGTCTCGAGTTCCTGCTCGAGGTTGCGCGTCTGCGCGGGGCTGAGATTGTTGTCGAACAGAATCGTGTTGGCCTCTTGCAGCGCGACCAGCGTCTTCAACTCGGCCAGCTTGCCCTTGCCCAGATACGTCGCGGCGTCGGGGACTTGCCGGTTTTGCACCAGCGTTCCCACGGTTTTCACGCCGGCTGTTTCCGCAAGGCCGCGGAGCTCGTCCAGGGGTTCTTCGAGTTCTCGCTGAGTTCCAGGCAGGACCACAGCCACGAGAATCGCCCGCTTTTGTTTGACCGTCAGGTCTACGCGCTTCGGCTCAGCCAATGTCGACGATGACCTCCGGATCGCATTTCGTCGCGAACCACACCATGTATTCATTCTACGGACCATGCCGGACGACGGCAACTGCGCATTTTCTGCATTGTCGGCCGGATCCCGGCGGCATTGCGGGATTTTCCGAAAGTAGCAGCGCCCGCCTGCCGATATTCAATTATTGAGATGCCGCAGGCGCTTGAGGTTCGCGCGACGAGCAAAAAGGCCTGTCGAAGGCGCCTACCACTATGGCTGAACCCGCGACTGATCCGACGGACGAAGGCAAAATTGCCGAAAGCGGGCCGATGGCCCCAGAGGCCGTCTCGACCTCGGATGTGGGCCTCAACGAGCCCGATGCAGGGGCGCCGATAGTTCCCCCTGCAACGGCGCGGTCCACCGCCGCCGCGTTCGCCCCTTCGGCGCCGCCCGAGAGCCCCAGCCGGATCGATCGCCTCAAGAAGCTCCCCGTCCCTGTCATCGTGAAACTGGCCGAGAAGAGAATCGAGATGGGCCAGCTTCTGGGCATCGGCCCGGGTGCGATCATCACCTTCGAGAAATCGTGCGAGGACCTGCTCGACTTCTATGTGAATAATCAGCTCTACTGCCGCGGCGAGGCCGTCAAGATTGGCGAGAAATTCGGGATCAAAATTTGCGAAGTCGGCTCGATGCACGAGCGGCTGAGCGCCGTGCTTTCCGCCGAGTAGGCATCCCCAACGCGCGCCGTAGCGGAACTCGCCAGAGTTCAGCGCACGTCCGGATAAAATCGCGACAGGCGATTGGGCGAAAACCCCAATTGAGCCAAAAGCGTAATGCACCAGTTGCGGGCGGTCTGCCGAACGACCCCGTGCTTCTCCCAGCGCCTGGCCGAGACATGTAGTGGGCCCGCGACGCGCGCCAGGCTGCCTTCACGACGCAGCCGCTTCATGAAGTACAGGTCTTCCATGAGAGCCAGCGGCGGAAATCCGCCCAACTTGTTGAAAATCTCGCGACGCGCGAAAATGCCCTGGTCGCCGTACGGCAGGCCCAAAAGCCCGGCCCGCAACGCATTTCCCCGCTCCAGCCAACGAAATCGACGGCCCGCAGCTTCAATCGCCTGTCGAAAATAGCCCCCCACGCAGCCCGACTCGGCCAGCGCCGACGCCATCTGTTCCAGCGCGCCGGGCCCCAGCCAGCAATCGGCATGCAGGAACAGCAACACGTCGCCTCGGCTGGCGGCTGCACCGGCGTTTTGCTGCGCAGCGCGGCCGCGCTCGGCCGTTAAAACCTGGTCGGCCCCAAGGGAGGCCGAAAGCGTCTCGTCATTGCTTCCTCCGTCCACCACGATGATTTCCACATCTCCCAGCGCACGGGCCTGGGCGATTGCGTGGGCGATTTGACCGGCTTCATTGAGCGTCGGAATGATGATCGAATACCGCATCAGTGTCGCCGACGTTCTCAGCGGGCCAGCCAGCCACCGTCGATGGGCACGACGCTGCCGTGCATGTAATTCGAAGCGTCGGACGCCAGAAACACAGCCAGGCCCTTCAGCTCTTCAGGCATTCCCCAACGCCCCGCCGGAATGCGATCGAGAATCTGCTGGCCGCGCACCGGATGGTACTTGAGCGACGTGGCCATGTTCGTCTCGAAATAGCCGGGAGCGATGCAATTCACATTGATGCCGCGGCTGCTCCAACCAACAGCCAGCGACTTGGTGAGTCCGGCCAGGCCATGTTTGGCAGCGGCGTACGCGGGCAGGTTGAGTCCCGCCTCGAAGCTCATCACCGAGCCGATGTTGATGATCTTGCCCCGCCCGCGCGGGAGCATGTGCAAGGCCGCCTGCTGCGCGAGGTCGAAGGCCGCATTAAGATGCACTTCGAGCAAGTCGCGCCATTCGTGCATCGGATAGACTTCCGGCGAATGGCGTGTGCCGGTTCCGGCGTTGTTCACCAGAATGTCGACCTGCCCCAAACCGGCGACAACCTTGTCGACCAGGCCCTCGCGCTGCGCCGGATCGGCCAATTCGACCTTGAATCCCAGAAACCGGCGACCCAGCTTTTCGACCTGGCCGCGAATCGTTGCGTCGTCGCCCGACCGCGACACGCACGCGATGTCGGCCCCCGCTTCGGCCAGGCCAAGCGCCATGGCCTGGCCCAGCCCGCGATTTGCCCCCGTGACGAGGGCGACGCGATTGTTGAGCTGGAACAGATCGAGGATCATCGGATGCCGGCCGGGCGATTGCAACTGCCCATCATTTTGCCGCGGCGCTCGCGGTCGCGGCGTTGTAGCCGGGGGCGGCGGTGAAGGTGACAAGGCCCGCCGAGTCGTCGGCGTTCCAGATGCGGATTTCGCCGTCCCAACTGCCGGTCGCCAGCTTCTTCGTCGCCGGGTTGAACGCCACGCTGTAGACCCAGTCGTTGTGGCCGGCGAAGGCGCGGACGGCCGCGCCGTCGGCCAGTTTGTGTTCGCGCCCCTGCTTGTCGGAGCTGCAACTGAAGATTCGTCCGTCGGCCGTCACGACCAGGCGATAGACTTCGCCGCCGAAACCGGCGATCTCGCGAATTTGCTGGGCGTTTGCGGGGTTCCAAACGCGAATCTTATTGTCGCGGCCGGCGGTCAGCACTTGGGCGCCGTCGGGAGAAAACGACACGCCGTACACGACTTCATTATGCGCCGGAAACGTCACCAGCGAATCGCCCGTCTTGGCGTCGAACAACTTTGACGTTTTGTCGCGGCTGGCGGAAGCGAGCTTCGCGCCGTCGGGCGACCAGGCGATGTCCATGACCCAGTCGGCGTGGTCTTCGATCAGAAGTTCTTGAGCGCCGGTTTCGACGCTGAACACACGGATCGTACGGTCGGCGCTGCACGCGGCCAGACGCTTGCCGTCAGGGCTGAACGCCACGGCGAACACCGAATCGCTGGTGGTCATGACGTCGCGAATGAGCGTTCCGTCGGCGGGGTTAAAGAGCTTGACCTCTCCCTGCTGCCCGGGCGTCCCCGCGGCGACGGCCAGCAAGTTCCCCTCTTTGTTGAACTCGATGTCGTACGTCCGTTCGGCGACGTTGGTAATCCGCCGCACCGATTTGCCGTCAGCCACGTTCCAGAGAATCACTTCATGGTAGCCCGAGCTCGCCACGAGACTGCCGTCGGGACTGAAGGCGACGGCGGTCACGGGAATCGGCACGCGGTAGCTTTCCGGCGGCGGAGGCTGCGGCAGCTTGGGAATGATCGTCACAAGCTGTGCTTCGGGCTTCAATCCCGCGTCGAGCCGCGCGCCATTGACGATCCACTGTTTGATGAGCGCGATCTCGTCTTTGGTCAGCGGGTCGGCATCTTTGGGCATGGTTCCGTCTTCGAGCAGCGCGACCAGGTTCGACCCGTCCGCGTCTTTGGGGATGATCGTGTCACCCTGCTCGCCCCCCTTGACGACGCCGACGTAGTTGTCCATGTTGTATCGCCCCTTGGCGGTCTGAGCGTTGTGGCAGGCCAGGCAGCGCTTGCTGAAAATCGGCGCGACGTGCTTCGAGAACGAGACGAATTTGCCGATCGCCGCCAGCGCCTCTTCAGACGCCTTGACGGCTGCGGTCGCCTCGACGCCGACCGCATTGAGCGCGGCCACCGCCTTGTCGACTTCGGCCTTGGCGGCCGCGACCACAGCTTCGGCTTGTTTCGAGACTTCCTGGGCCTTGGGAACGTTGGCCTTGGCGGCGGCAATCGCCGGCTCGGCCGCCTTCGCGGCCGCATCCATATCGGCGGCGACTTTCTGCGCTGCGGCCAATTTGTCCCCGGCCGCCTTGGCGGCGGCGGCTGTGTCGGCGACCGGCTTGGCCGCGGCTTCGGCTTTCGCGGCGGAATCTTTCGAGGCGCCGGCGGCATCGGCGGCAACCGTGTCGGCCAGCGTTTTCAAGAGCGAGACGCCCTTATCGCCCGGCGCCTTCTCGGCTGCGATCTTGGCCGCAGCCGCCGTGTCGGCCGTCGCCTTGGCGATTGCCGCCTGGTCGGCGGAGAGTTTGTCGGCGGCGGCTTTTGCGTCCGCGGCGACTTTTGCGGCCGCGGCCGCGTCGGTCGCGGGTTTCTCGAGTGTCTTGGCGTCTTCGGCGGCTTTCTTGGCGGCGGCCGTTTTGTCCTGAAATGCCTTTTCTGCCGCAGCCACGTCAGAGACCGCCTTTGACTCGTCGGCCTTTGCCTTGGCCAGCCCCTGCGCCGCCGTTTTCACTTTTCCCTGCTCACCGGCGACCACCGCTTCGGCCGCCTTGCGCTTGTCGATGGCTGCATCGGCCAGCTTTTGCGCCGCATCGGCCTTGGCGACGGCGGCCGGATCGGACGCGGCGTTTTCAGCCGCTAAGGGCCTCTGCCAAATCAGACCAGCGGCGACAAACGCGAGCGGGAACAGGGATCGGTGCACGGGCCTCATGAATTGACCTCTTTCCATCGAGCATCAGGCTGGAAGTCGTCGGTGCCGGGAGGGACTCTCGTTCCGCCACTGGCGGCGGCAGGCAACGGCGGGCATCATTTCTGTTCTCAATCGTAGCGTGTGGAACGGGGGACACGCCAGATAAGAAGAGAAAAAAAGCTTGCACAACGCCCAAATCCAGCCCATTCATTACAGCCGGGCGAATCCGGCCGCCACACCCGCGGGGGACACAGACCGGCTCGATCAACCCTTGCGATGACGGATTCTGGCCCGCATGCGGCGCTTCTTCCGTCCGAGCTTGCGGCGACCCTTGCCCGTCTTTTTGACCCCCATAAACCTCGTCCAGCCTTTCGTGCAGCAGTTTGCCCGTGTGGAGATTTTTTTAGCGCCGCGGTATAAACCGGTACTGTATTCACGGAGCGGAGATTGTACAAGGCCCGCGATGGCGAGCGCAGAGATTGCCATTGATGCGCGGCTATCTGGCCGTTGAAAAATGGAGACTGGCTCCGAGGCCCATCAGTTTTCCTCGCGAATTGATCGCGAATGCACGATGATTCAACCTGCCCAAATCCAATACCGCCATCTGGGTTCCAGCGGCGTTCAAGTTTCTCCCGTGTGCCTGGGGACCATGATGTTCGGCGGCCCGACCGATGCCGCCGATTCAACCCGCATCATGCACAAGGCGCTCGATCTCGGAATCAACTTCTTCGATACGGCCAACGTTTACAACGCCGGACAATCGGAAGTCGTGGTCGGCCAGGCGATCGCCGACCGACGTGACAAAGTCGTGCTGGCGACGAAAGGCCGCGCGCCGATGGGCCCGGGTCCCAACGATTCGGGCGCCAGCCGGACGCACCTCGTCCGCGCGATCGAGGCCAGCTTGAAGCGGCTCAAGACCGACTATGTCGACATTTACTACGTGCACACTCCCGACTATGCCACGCCCATCGACGAAACCCTGCGCGCCTGCGACGACATGGTGCGCTCGGGAAAGGCCAATTACATCGCCTGCTCGAATTTTCGCGCCTGGCGGTTGATGGAAGCCCTGTGGACCAGCGATCGGCTCAACCTGCATCGCTTCGCCTGCGTTCAGCCCCTTTACAACATAGTCAACCGCGACGTCGAGGTCGAGCTGCTGCCGGCGTGCCGAGAGCACGGCATCGGCGTCGTCAGTTACAGTCCTCTCGCGCGGGGCATACTCACCGGCAAATACAATCCGGGCGAGCCGTTTCCGGAGGGGAGTCGGGCCGCGCGCAACGATAAGCGCATGTTGCAGGCCGAGCTCCGCGAGGCAAGCTTCGCGGTCGCCGAAGAAATCCGGCGCCACTGCGCGAAGAAAGAAGTCGCCATGAGCCAGTTCGCACTGGCCTGGTGCCTGGCCAACCCGATCGTCACGTCGGTGATCGTAGGCCCGCGGACGATGGCCCAATTCGACGATAACATCGGGTGCCTGGGAATCACGATCGATCGGTCGGATGAAGCGTTTATCGACGGCTTGGTCCCGCCGGGAGAGCACAGCGGGAAAGGTTTTCAGGACACGCTGTACCCGATCACCGGCCGGCCAGAGAGCGGCGCGGGATGAATTACACGTCTCCGCTGAATGTCGGATGGCTGGTGCTGGCCGGCGCGGGGACTGGCGTTTTAGGCGCGTTGCTCGGCACGGGAGGGGGCGTCTTCCTGATTCCGATTCTCGTGCTGGGCTTCGGCATTCCTATCCATTACGCCATCGCAACGAGCATCGTCTCGGTGATTGCCACCTCCAGCGCGGTTGCGGCGACGAATGTCGGTCGCGGCACGGCGAACATGCGGCTGGGAATGACTCTCGAGTGCGCCACCACCCTGGGAGCCATCTTAGGAGGAATTGTGGCCGGAATTCTTTCGCCAAGACTTCTGGAGGGGCTTTTTGCCCTCGTCCTGGTCCCCACTGCGTTTTTGATGTGGAAAGGACGAATCGAGACGGCGGCAACTGCCCCCCGGCAGGCAGGAGCAAACGTCGAGCTACATTCGGCCGCCCGCTTTTCCTCCTGGAGCCGCAAACTTGATGCGGTCATTATCGACGATACCGGCAAGCCACGTCCGTACCAGGTTCATCGACTGTGGGCCGGGCTGCTCGTTTCTCTTGTGGCCGGCACATTTTCCGGCCTGCTCGGCGTCGGAGGTGGAGTTTTCAAGGTTCCGGCTCTGCATCTCCTATGCGACGTTCCCATGAAAGCGGCGGCGGCCACGTCGAATTTCATGATCGGCGTGACGGCGGCGGCCAGCGCGTTTCTTTACTTTGGACGCGGTGAGGTGCGGCCGGCCCTGACGGCCTCGATCGTATTGGGCGTGCTCGCCGGCTCCTGGATCGGGTTACTGATAAATCAGCGGACCAAATCCCGCCCGTTGCAAAAAGCATTTGCACTGCTGTTGCTCCTGGTGGCAGTGCAAATGGCCGTGCGTTCCACGTTCGGCAGAATTTGAAATGAAAACTGCTCCGTCGCAGCCAAGACTGACAACCTGGGTGCATTGGACTCTCTCGGGGGGCGTCGCACTGAGCGGATCGACGCTGCTCGCCGGTCTGGTGATGACGTTGGCGACCGGTCGCCACGCAGCTCCTGGCCCTCCGCCCGATTGGCAATCTTTATTCACGCAGGCTCTTTCCGGTGATCCGCCGGCGCTCTTATTCATCGGCTTGCTTCTTCTTGTCGGCACGCCGGTGCTTCGCGTGTTCGTGCTCGCCGTCGGCTGGTTCATCGAACGAGAGCATTCCTTTGCCGTGATCGCCCTGGTCGTGCTTGCATTACTCGTGTCGAGCGCGCTGCTCGGCTAACGTTCAGATATCGACAATGACTTCCGCCAGCCAGCCGTCTGCGGCCTGTTCGACTTTCAGCGCATGGTAGGTGATCGCCTTGATCTCATGCGTGAGCCGGTGACGATCGGGATCGAGCTGTTCCCCGCGGGCGGTTGCCGCCAAATCGTCGCCGCTGAGGCGAACGTCGAATTCCGAAAACGCCAGCCGCTCGCTGTCGCATACGTACAAAAGCTCATTCAGCCAATCGAACAGCAGATAAGCCCGATCGCTTCCGGTCAAATGGAATTCGCGGTCGATGACGGGCCGCACTTCGTTTACGTTCTCGACCACCATCGCAAATAAGCCCCGAGCTGCGTCGGCAAACAGAGCAGATAGGCTTGCGGCCCGCACGCGAAGCCCAAGATCAGCCGTGTGTTCGAAGACTTCATACATGCGGCAACGATCGCCCGGTGTTTTGTCAAATGGTTCGGTCGCGGCTATTCTGGCAAGATTCGCGGCGGCAGGACAACCATCGGGCTTCAATTTCAAGCAAGGCGCGCTGGCAATGCACGAAGGCGTCGTTTCCCGGCATTCTCCCCGCGGCCGGCTGCTCTTGCTTTCCTCGGCCGTGCTGTGGAGCACGAGCGGGCTGTTGGTCAAGAGTCCGCCGCTGGCATCGCTTCCCGCGGCTGATCGCGCGCTGATGGTGGCGTTGTTCCGCGCATTGATCGCCGGCTTGTGCCTGGTCCCTTTTGTCGCCTGGAGGCGGGCGCGGTTCCACAAACGGATGCTGCCTATGATTGTCTCTTTTGCCGCGATGAATTTCCTGTTCGTGGCGGCGATGACCAGGACCACTGCGGCGGCCGCGATCTTTTTGCAGTACACGGCGACCGGCTGGGCCTTCTTGTTCGGGGCTTTGTTCCTCAAAGAGCGCGTGACGCGCGAGAACTTGCTGGCGCTCGGCTTTGGTCTTGCCGGAATCGCCTGGATCGTGGGCGGGCAATGGGACACAGATCAATTCGCCGGAATCATGCTGGCGCTGGGAAGCGGCCTGGCTTATGGAGGAGTCATCGTGTCGCTGCGGGCCTTACACGAAGAAGATTCGGCATGGCTGGTGGTCCTCAATCATCTGGTCAGCGCCCTTGTGCTGGTGCCTTGGCTCGTTGGACGCGAAATTCTCCCGTCGGGTCAGCAATGGACGGTTCTCGCGGTGCTGGGCGTTTTTCAAATGGGCTTGCCCTATGTGCTCTTTGCCCGTGGTGTGGCCACCGTGCCCGCCCAGGAGGCCGGGCTCATCACGCTGCTCGAGGCCATTTTGAATCCGTTCTGGGTCTGGCTCTTCTGGGGCGAAGAAGTCGCCATCTCGACCTGGTTGGGCGGCGGATTGATCCTCGCGGGGCTGCTCGTGCGTTACGTCGTGTTTCGCGCCAGGTGATTGCGCGCCGTCCCTCCCCCCGTCCACGGGGGGATCGAGGGGGGGTTTGGTTGACACGATCGACAAACGTGGAGGAAGATAGCGAGATGAATCGGCCTCTGAAAAAAGATCGGCGACGAGCCGGAAAGAATGTCAAGGCGCAGGAGCCGGGCTTGCTCCGTGCACCGCCTCCCTCTTCGCCGACGGTCCAGTTGCAGCTTAAGCGGCTCGACGACCGGCGGTTCGCCCTCCAGCCGCCGTCTTGTGCATACGACCGAAAAGAAGATCTCGAAGAAGTGCGCGCCATGATCGCGGCCGGAGAGCTGGAAATCGCCCGCGATGAGCTCTTGTATCTCGTTTCCGATTGCCGCGGTTTTCTCGACGCGCATAATCTGTTGGGGGAACTGGCCCTTGATGAAGACGACGTGCCGCTCGCGCGCGGCCACTTTGGATTCGCGTACGAGATCGCCCTCGACAGCTTGCCCGAAGGTTTTCGAGGCGTTCTGCCGGCCAAGGTAGGGTATAACCGCGCCTTTTTTCTCGCGGGGCGGGGCCTGGCCCGCTGCCTGATCGCCCGCGGCCAAAAAGGCGAAGGCCGCGAAGTCCTGAAGAAGCTTTCACAGCTTGATCCGCGGGAATCGAGCGTTCGATCGTTGTTGGCCGAATTGAATGCGATGGAACAAGCCGATTGAAAATGCAGGTGACATCGCTTTGTGATCTGTCGCGCGGCGAGTTGGCCCAGTGGTGCCAGGCGCAAGGGGCTGAGCCGTACCGCGCCGATCAAATCCGCAAATGGATCTTCGGCAAGCGGGCCAATGACTTTGCCTTAATGACCGATCTTTCCGCAGGCCTCCGCGAAAAACTGGCCGAGGCCTTTGTCATCTTCTCTTCGCGCGTCATTGACCGGCAGCGCTCAGAGGACGGCACTGAAAAGCTGTTGGTCGAAATGGCCGACGGGGAAAAGGTCGAGTGCGTGCTCATGCGCGAAGACGACCGCCGCACCATTTGCGTCAGCACGCAGGTGGGTTGCGGGATGGGATGCGTGTTCTGCGCCAGCGGCATGATGGGGCTGGCGCGAAATCTTTCGGCCGGAGAGATCATCGAACAGATTCTGCTTCTCGACCGCCTGTTGGGGCCGCTCGAAAGAATTACGAACGTCGTTGTGATGGGCATGGGGGAGCCGCTGGCCAATTTGCCCAACCTGCTGCAAGCTCTGGCGACGCTCGACGAGAAGGGAGGGCTGGGATTGGGAGCGCGGCGCGTCACGATTTCGACCGTCGGATTGCCCGATAAGATTCGTGTGTTGGCGCGCGTGGGCAAGCCTTACAATCTCGCCGTGTCGCTGCACGCTCCCAACGATCGGTTGCGCAGCGAGCTCGTGCCGGTCAATGAGAAGATCGGGATCGGCGCCATCCTCGAAGCGGCCGATGAATACTTCGATCTCACCGGTAGGCGCGTGACATATGAATACGTCGTGCTATCCGGCCGCAATGACGATGTGGCGCTGGCACGCGAGTTGGCCGCGCTCCTGAACGGGCGCAGCGCCCACCTCAACCTGATTCCCATGAACGCCGTTTCGGAGCTGTCGTTTCATGATCCCGGCGCAAAGCGGCTGAGAGACTTCAGCGATGCGCTGGAACTCGGCGGCGTGACGACGACGATCCGCAAACGCAAAGGGGCCGACATCGACGCCGCTTGCGGTCAACTCAGATTGCGAAGCGAATTGCAATCGGTCGTCGTCTCGAATCCGGTCATTTGAATTCGTCCGGATCGAAATTGAACAGCCGGTTCTCGCGGAAAAACAGGTACAAGATCCGCCCCTCGCTGTCCGGCCCCCAGCGGTAGACCTCATCGTCGATGCGATAATTGCCCCCGTTGGTCTTGAGCTTAAGGTCCTTCGTCTCGAGCTCTCCATCCTGCCCCAAGACTCCGCACAAATCGTCATACGACATCCCGGGTTTGACGCAGTGAGCCAGCAGCCAGCGCAGGGACCGGCGGCTTCCGGTGGCGAGATATTCCCGGCGATGCTCTTCTTCAGTCCGCGGACCGGCTGGCTGGTTGGCGCTGAACGATTCGTTGAGCGTGTGCGTCCAGGTCGGCGATTCGCAGCCGGAGACGATCAGCGCAAATACCCAGGCGCCCACGAGCCTTCTGAACACGGTCGCGTTGTCCATCGTCGCCATCCGTGGCCCGGGATTGAGGTGACAGTTTCCGAGAGTGTGCCCATAGAGGCATCCCGGCAGCGGCGGGATTTAAGCGGAATATCCAACTTTCTGCTAGTCCGAATTCGCCGGAGCGGAGATTCAGTTTCGGGCAGGGTCGCAACCCGTCGCCCGCTCGCGGCGCCCGATTTCGAGCAACGTTTGGCGGGCCCGACTGGCGAGCAGTCGGCATCCGGCGCGATCGAAGTGAACGATGGCCCTTGCCATCAAGCGGCGCGCACGGCGCCATTCTTCCGATGCCACAAACAATTCGGCCAAATGCCCAAGGTCGCAGCCCACGCCCCGGTCATCCTCCAGGCGTCGGTGAATGCGATAGGCCTTGACGAACCGCTTGCGCGCTTCATCCATCTCGCCATTCAAGGCGGCCACGATGCCCAGGCTTCCCCAGTCTGCCGCCTCGTCTGACGAATCGCCCTCCATCACATCGCATTCGAGCGCTGCCTCGAGCAAGCGCTCGGCCAAGCCATAATCTCCCGACAAAATCGCCGTATTGGCCAGGTTGGTGAGGTCCGAGCCTAACATCTCGTGCCGCGGCGCGGCCGCTAGCTGGCTCGACGCAGCGTCCCAAGACTGCTGCTGGCAAGCGGCCGCGAACGCCGTTTCGCCAAGCTCGCGATGGATGACTGCCAGGTTGTTCCAAGCCGCCGAGCGAAGCGCCGGGCACTTGCGGGCATAAGCCACCGTCAACAATCGCTCGAACTGCACGAGTGCCGCGCCGAACTCGCCGCGCCGCCAGAGAAACTGGCCGTATTCATTGAGCGTTACGGCCGGATCCATATCGGAAATTTGCCTGTTTCTCAGTGGTGGCGCACGAACGGATTTGCCAACCGCGACCTTCGCTGGTAGCGGAATTCGCGAGAATTCCGACTCCGTCGTGCGCTCGTGCGCTCGGAATTCTCACGAATTCCGCCCCAAATCCCCTTCACCGGCCGAACTCTGCGATCCCCAACCCGACTTGCCTGCCGACCCAGAAATCTTCCATCCCCGCGAACGCACCATACTACGCATTTTAACGATTGTGTCAAATACTCCGGCCGTGCTCGGGCGGAATATATCGAAGGAAACCCATGAATATACTCGGAGTGAATAATTTGCCAGGAATTTTTTTTCACGCGGCGGTCCATCTTGCACTCCACAGGTCTTTGTTTTGACTGCACTTATGGCATCACCCAACGACTCGGCGACCACTCGCTCCCAGCGCGCGGTTTGGGAGTTTTTCTCTGGAAAGAACGCCGCAACTCACCGCCATAAAGCAAGATGCGGCCGCGGCAGCTTTATTCATGTTGGGCGATACCCTTATTCATCCACATATGCTTATTTCCGATTGCATTTCGACCTCAAAATCCGCCTCGTTCGGCGCTGGTCTCCTTGTTCGGCGCTGGTCTCCTGACCACGCCGACGCCCCGACCGTAGGTCTCCCTTCAGTCCTTGAGCCGCACGCTCTTCACCTCGGCTGGAAGCGCCTCCCAACCCACAACCGCAGGTCTCCCACAACCTCCCTACTTCCATTTTACCTCCGCCGCTCAATTTCCGCGGGTGGCTTTTTGCAATTCGGCCGACGCTAAAAAATCTCTCTTTTTTGCGAAATCGCGCATTGACAAATCGCACCACGTTTGTGCCTTGAAGGATAACCCTCGCGCCGTGTCAATGAATGAAATGCAGCGCGACTCCGAGCGTCGCACCACAATGCCGATGCCCTCGGGCCGGCGATTGTCCCACCGGGAATAAGTGTCGACGGGTTTCTCCGAAACCCGCGATTCATCCGCGGACGGACGACTGCACTAAATCGCGCTGTCCTTTGTGACGGCGCCCATTCACGCGGGTTTCGGAGAAACCCGCCTACACTTCCGGCCACAGGACAAAATGCCAGCGATCGGGCATGACCGCCCGCGATTCGCCGATTGGCTTACTCGGGCGCCTCATTCGCCTCGATTGCGCGTTGCAGTTGTCCGAGAAGTTCAGCCTGCGAATACATGTCTCGAATCACGATCGGATCGCCCTGATTCGCCGGAAAAATCACGGTCAGCGGGACGCTGATGCTGTCGAATTTGTCCAACCAACGCTTGATTTCCGGTGATTCCTGCGTGTAATCGGCGTAGAGAGTCACGATCGAGTGTTCATCGACGATGCGGCGGACTTCACTCGTGTTCAGCGCGAACTTTTCGTTGGCCTTGCAGGTCAGGCACCATTTGGCTGAGAAATCGACCAGCACCGTTTTGTGTTCTGCCAGCGCTGAGCTCAGGCTCTCTTCCGAGAACTCTTCCCAGGGAAGTTCGTCTCCAGCCCCCTTCTCAAGGCGAGTCATTCCGTATCCGAACGTGCAAATCCCGGTGGTCAAAAGCAGGGCCGCGATTCGCACTGTCATTTTCTGTCGCAGACGGGAGTTGAGGTCATAGAGGTGGCCGATCATCCACAGCCCCAGTCCCACCCCCAAGAGCATGATCAAGGCCGGCACGGTGTACGACTGCTTGAGAAAATAGATGATAAAGATGACGGTTGCCATCAGCACGAAACCGGCGAATTCGCGAAAGCGGTTCATCCAGTTTCCCGGCCTGGGGAGCAATTTGACGGCGGCCGGGCACAACCCGAAGAGCAGGTAAGGAGCCGACATCCCCAGCCCCATCGTCGTCCAGACCAAAAACGTCACGACGGCCGATTGCCGGACCGACCACGCCAGCGTCGTTCCCAAAAATGGCCCGCTGCACGGAGTGGCCAGCAGCGTGGCGAACACCCCCGTCAGATAAGCGCCGGACAGCCCTTCCCGCCGATGCGACCCCGCGGCCGAACCGACCAGCCCGGGAACCGGAATTTCGAACACGCCCAACAGGCTCAGCGCCATGGCAAACACGAGACAAGCCATCACCAGGTTGAATTCGGCGCTGCGGAAGAGTCCTCCCCAGCCCATGCCGAGCGCCACCGCCAACGTCGCTAGAATCACGAACACGGTGACGACACCGGCCGAGTAGGCGGCGTTGAGGCTCAAGATTCGAGATCGCGATTCGCCCGCTTGTTGAACGAACGACATCACCTTGATGGCGATCACCGGCAAGACGCAAGGCATCACATTCAGAATCAGGCCGCCGATGAATGCAAAAATCAGGTAGTGCAGCAAACTCGCCTCGTTCGCGGGACTGGGCTGCGGCACTTCCGCGGCGTCGGTCGCATCGATCTCCGGGCACGCGGCGTCGACGACCGGCGCTGAACTCGCGGCGACAACTGAGCCGAGCGCGAAGGGCACGGCCAACTTAGGCCGACAATTTCCGTTCCCGCAAAGCTGATACGAAATCGTGCCCGAGACTCCCGGCAGATCGCCGGCGGAAATGGACGCCGATGTCTTGAAGAGCCTGGTCCACGTAATTTCGCTGTGGTGCACTCTCTGCACGATGTCGCCAAATGGCTGCTCGATGTCGGCTGCGCGATCGGGCTCAAAATCAGCCGCGATGGCCTCCAGGCCCACGATTTTGCCGAGTTCGATCGTTGTGGGCAGACCGACCATGTTCGGGTCCTGGTCGAGGGCGAACACATGGTAATCGCCGCTGACGCGGGCCGTGATCGTCAATTTCACTTCGCTTGCCGGCTTCGTCGTGTCGCCTGAGAGCGCGAACCGCAGGTGGATCGGGTCGGCTTTCTCGCCTTGCAACGATTTCCGGACCGGGGTCACTTCGAGCACGTCGTCGGCTCCGGCCATTGAAATCAGATTCGTCGCCACGCACATCGCCGCAACCAGGCCGGTTCTCAAATTCAGAAACATGTTCGTCGCTCCTCAGTGAAATGATTCGATTGGCTTGAGTTTTTCGATCGCCGCTTTGATTGACGGTGAATGACGCTGCGCGATCTTCATTTCCCATCAATGCGAAATTCAGCGCGATCGCGGACATAAATTCCGGCGTGAATTTGATCGTTGAGAAAGTGCCAGCTCGTGAGGCCTGCTCGCCTTAATCGTGCCGGCAAACGGCCGAAAAATCGCCATTTTGAAAAATTTTCAAAAAACGTGTCCTGCTTCGCGACCGCTTCCGCATTTGTTTGTCGTCCCGCTGCAATCCCGCGGCACGAGCCGTGCGATGGAAAGCAGCCACACATCCAATT
>DATGKC010000537.1:0-4839 GCA_035294845.1 Planctomycetaceae bacterium
ATTGGGTCGAACAAATCGCCGACAGCAAGAGCGCACTCGACTACCGCCGTCGCGTCTCTGACCCGGAGTCGGCTTCGATGTGGCAGAGCCTGGGCTTCGGACCAAACTACAAGGCCGCCTATTGCCTGAGCGTCTGCCCCGCAGGAGAGGACGTGATTGGTCCCTATCTCACCGACAAATCTGCCCATCTGCGCGACGTGGTTCGTCCGTTGCAAGATAAGGAAGAGACGGTTTACGTCGTCGCCAACTCGGATGCAGAAGATCACGTGGCCCGGCGATTCCCACACAAGTCGGCCAAGCGCGTCGGCAACGGCTTGCGGCCCCCGACGATCGAGCGGTTCCTTTCGGGACTGCAGCTCACGTTTCAGCCGGGGAAGGCGGCGAACCTGAATGCCGTTTACCACTTCACGTTCACCGGCACAGAGGAGAAACAAGCGACCGTCACCATCCGCAGCGGCGCGTTGCAGGTCGAGGACGGTCATCACGGCGAGGCGAACCTCCATGTGACGGCCGACAGCCAGACGTGGCTGGGCTTTCTGGCGAAAGAGCGGAGCCTGCTGTGGGCGCTGCTGCGCCGGCGGATTCGCATTCATGGTTCGCCGAAGCTTCTGGTCGCGTTCGGGAAGTGCTTTCCGTCGTGATCCGATTTTCGGCCGTCTCGTTTATACGATCTGTCTCTCCTGCTCGATTGGCCTTTGGCCAATCGCCGAGAGTCGAAGCATTGACAGCCGACCCGTACAATCTCGTCAGCACGAATGAAGCAAGAGGCAAACGGAAACAGAAATAGAATTCGCACGAGTTCCGCCAACCGATGATTATCTTTTTCGATCTCGACGACACGCTGATGGATCACAGTCGAGCGGTGCGCGGGGCGGCGATCGCTCTGCATGCCGATCTCCGCGTGGGCGGAACAAATGAAGAATTCGTCGGCGCATGGCGCGAGGCCCAGCGCCGACATTATCCGCGCTTTCTCACGGGTGAATTGAGTTACGAAACGGTCCGTCGATTGCGGGTCCGTGAAACCGTCTCGGCCGAGCTCGGAGATGACGAAGCCGACGAGCTATTTGCTGAGTACATGAGAATCTACCAATCCCAGTGGATGCTTTTTCCGGACGTCCTACCTTGCTTGGATCGTCTTCGGGATTCGGGATTCGCCGTCGGCGTCATTTCGAATGGGCCATCGGTCGAGCAGCGAGCAAAACTACGTGCTTTGGTCATTGAGGGTCGATTTCAACACATTCTCATTTCAGAGGAGTGCGGGTTTGCCAAGCCGGACCGCCAAATCTTCCAACGCGCCTGTGAAACGGCCGGTGTGCCTCCGCAAGACGTGGTGCATGTCGGCGACCATTATGAGGTCGACGTCTGCGGCTCCCGCAATGCCGGTCTAAGAGCGATCTGGCTGAACCGACTTGGCTGCCAGCGCGGTCCAACTGACGATGAGGTCATCGAATCCTTGAGTGAGCTGCCGGCGATTCTGTAGGTTCGCATTTTCGCGATCGGCCCGTTCGCAGCAATCGCGTCGCTCGCGAGGTCAACCGCGGTTGACCGAATTGCCCAACTTTTGCATCATGCTCGCTCCCATCCCTGACCGTCGCTGTTGCGAATAAGCTGCGAGAGCTCTCGTCCAGGCGCTTGCGGGCGTATTCGAAATAGTGAGCGTCAACTTCGATTCCGATGCTGTTTCTACCGCACCGGCTGGCGGCGATGTTCGTCGACGCCGTCCCCATGAACGGGTCAAGCACGGTATCGCCAACAAAACTGAACATCCGAATCAAGCGCTCTGCCAATTCGACAGGAAACGGCGCGGGGTGATTCTTTGTCGATGCGCCCGTCAATCCCTGCCAAATCTGTTGGAACCATTCGCGGTGCCGATCTTCGGAAATGACGCTCATGACGCGAGTCACCAACGATGGTTGGCGATATCCGCCCGGCTTCCGCTGCATCAGGATAAACTCAATGTCGTTCTTGATCACAGCATTCGGTTCGTAGGGCTTGCCAAGGAAGCTTGATCCGTTGCCTTCCACTTCGTAAACGGCATTGGAAATCTTGTGCCAGATGATCGGCGCGAGGTTGTCGAATCCCAATTGCCGGCAATGTTCTTGAATCGCCGCATGCAGAGGAACGACGGTGTGCCTTCCATTGTTCTTTCGGCGCGACAGACAAACGTCGCCGACAACGACAATGAGGCGGCCGCCGGGGACCAACGCCCGAAGGCAATTCTCCCAGACCCTATCCAGCTCGGAAAGAAACCGCTCATAATCTTCGACGTGCCCAAGCTGCCCGTGCGAGTCGCGATACTCTTTCAGCGTCCAATACGGGGGCGAAGTCAACACGAGGTGAACGCTCTCGGCTTCCACGTCCATCGACCGGGCATCCCCTTGCCGGAGATCGTGTTCGGTTGGAACATCGCGAAGGGCCGATTCAATCAGCCCGGTCAATTCCCGGTCCTTGGCGATGCGCGGCAGATCTGTCTGCGGATGGCGCAGTTTCTGAAGCGCTTTCAAGAGGTCCGTCAGATCATCGCCGAGTTGCGGCATGGATCGCCCTGGAAGAATCCCGATTGTATCTACGGCGCCCGCGCCCTGGCGGGGGGGCGACAGAACCCCGAACTGCTTTCTACCACCGTGCGACCCCGAAGCAGAAACGTTCAATTGCTGACGGGGATGATATCTGTCTATCTGTACACATGCAAGCGTCAATTACAGCAGGCATCGGCCCGTCGCCTTCCGGCCCGCCATCGCTTAAACTGTCGCTTATGACCGATCCGCCACGCGAGGAAGGCAATGTTCCCGACAAGCTGCGGATGTGGCTCTCGCGCGCCATCCAGCTCGGCGCTTCCGATTTGCACATCATCGCCGGTCATCCGCCGGTGCTGCGCCTGCACGGCGAATTGACTGAGTTGCCGGAGCCTGACCTCGCGGCAGACGATGCGGCCGCCATGCTTTGGGCGCTCTGTCCCATCGAGGCTCGGTCACGGCTCGAAAGCCAGAAGAGCGCCGATTTTTCATTCGGTTTCGCAGCCGACGCCCGGAAGGGGCGCTTCCGCGCCAATTTGTTTTATTCCGGACGGCAATTGGCAGGGTGTCTGCGCGTCGTGCCGACCGACATCCCGAATTTCGACTGGGCCGGCTTTCCGATCGAATTGGCGCAGCGGCTGGCGTTCGCTCGCGACGGGCTGGTCGTCGTCACGGGCGTGACCGGCTCGGGCAAGACGACGACGCTGGCGATGATCGTCAATCTGCTCAACCAGAAGGGGGGCTATCGAATCATCACCGTCGAAGACCCGATCGAGTATTTGTTTCCCAAGGCGGCCGACTCGCTCATGACGCAGCGCGAAGTGGGCGTTGACGTGCTCAGCTTTGCCGACGGCCTCAAATATGGATTGCGCCAAGATCCCGATGTGATCCTGGTGGGAGAAATTCGCGACCGCGAGACGGCGCAAATGGCGCTGAGCGCGGCGGAAACCGGGCATCTCGTCTTTACCACGCTGCACACCCGCGATGCGAAGGGGGCCATCAGCCGTTACGCCGATTTGTTTCCCCAGGACGTGCAAAACGAAATTCGATCGCAATTGGCCATGAGCCTCAGGGCGATCGTCAGCCAGCGGTTGCTCCCTGGGATCGAAAAGGGCGCCAAGCGGCACCTGGCGCTGGAAGTGCTGTGGAACACGCATCCGATCGCGAGCGGCATTCGAACGAGCAAACTGGAAAGCATCGACAATTATCTGATGACGCATCGTGACGACGGCATGATCAGCTTCGACGAATCGATTCGGCGGCTCTTGCGCGCGGGTCAGATCACGCGCGAGACGGCAGAGCAGAATGTTCGAGACGTATCACTGCTGAACCGCTGATCCCGGCCCGGCCAGACGGCCGATAATATTGATACGCAGCGTTCACCACTTCATCGCCTGGCCATTCGATCGGGTCGATTCCACATGCCGCTCGCTTTGCCGGCGCCGGTCATTTCGCGGACTGAACCGAGCCCGGCGCCGCCGCGTTCGCATGAATTCGAGCTTTTGGAGCTGGCGGGCCGCGGGAGCTTTGCCGATGTCTGGAAAGTCCGGGATCGCAAGACCGGCCGTCTCTACGCCCTCAAACAATTGCGCAAAGACCGCCAGGACCATCCGGCCGCACGCCGGCTGCTCGAAAACGAATTTGAAGTCGGCCGCAAAGCGTCCAGCGAGCACGTGGTCAAGGTGTGCGAGGCGTGCGTCGATGCCCCGTTGCCCTATGTCGCGCTCGAATGGCTCTCGGGGAGGACCTTGGAATCCCGACTGGCAGGACAATCGAGGGCGTCTTGCCGCGAGGCCTTGTGGATCGCCCGCCAGTGCGCGCAAGGCATGCACGCGCTTTTGGTTTCGGGATACGTTCACGGCGACATCAAGCCGTCGAATATCTTTTTGTGCGACGACGGCGTGGTCAAATTGATCGATCTCGGGTTCGCCCGCCCCGACCGACGCTCGAACACCGAGCTGGCCGACGCCTCGTCGCGAAATTTGATGGGCACTCCCGAGTATCTGGCGCCCGAGGCTCTGCTGCCGGGGAATCTGGGCGGCACGACACGGGACGTCTACAGTCTGGGCGTCACGCTGTTCCGGCTTCTGACGGGATCGCTGCCTTTTCAGTCCGAGTCGGTGACAGACGTGCTCAAGCAGCATCAACAATCGCTGCCGCCGCGTCTGCGTGCGCTGGCCCCCGACGTGCCGCGCGAGGTCGCCGACTTCGTCAGCCGTCTCTTGTCAAAGCAGCCGCTGCGCCGCGGCGGAGGCCTTTCATGGCTGGTGGGCGAACTGATCGGTCTGGAACTGTTGGTTCTGGCGGACTGACGCCGAAGGCC
>DATGKC010000538.1:0-7878 GCA_035294845.1 Planctomycetaceae bacterium
GTACACTCACGCCGCCATCTGGGTCCTGCTGGCGACGGCGGCACGAGGCGACGGCGGCCGCGCCTTCGAGCTCTTTCACCTTCTCAATCCGATCAACCACACGAGGGCGCCCGCCGACGTCGAGCGCTACAAGGTCGAGCCCTACGTCCTCGCCGGGGACGTCTACGGCGCGCCCCCTCACGTCGGGCGCGGCGGCTGGACGTGGTACACGGGCTCGGCCGGATGGATGTATCGCGTCGCGGTGGAGTCGATCTTGGGAATCGTGCTCTCGGGCGATCGGCTCAAGATCGCGCCCTCTATTCCTGCCGATTGGCCCGAATACACGGTCGTTCTGCGCCGCGGCGCGGCAACCTGGCGAATCCTGGTGAAGAATCGACGCCGAATCGAAACCGGCGCGGGGCGCGTGGTGAGCATCGACGGCCGGCCCGCGCCAGGCAACGAAATCCAGCTCGCCGATGACGGCCAGGAACATTTCGTCGAAGTTGAGCTCGATCCGCACAATTCCGATTCAAGGGCGGGTGATACGGTAATGACCAGTTTGAGCGGGCCGCACTCTACGTCACGGCTATTAGGCTCTCCTGATGACGCTCGCCGGTAAGATCGTGCACGATGGCGTTTCAAAGCGGTGGGACGCGCGGTCAAGAGCCTGCATGTGACCCGCGTCAGACGCATTGATGCAAAGCGAACTCTCGCAATGCCTTAAAGATAGGCGCGCGCCGCCCATCGAACGCCCCCGTCGCTGAGAGGCTCACAAGATCTCGCGGCGCGGCCCCGCGTGATCATTGCCGCTCCTGTTTTGGCCCGGAAATTGCGAATAGGAGTCAAAACAGGTTCGCAGTACGCGCTCGGATGCGCGCGTGAGCCTGGCGGCCGTTATTTTTTGGGAGAAAAATTCAATGCCCACCTATATGGAATTGCAAAAACGGATCAAACGGCAGAACGCAGTCCGCGGCCACTTGGGGACTGAAGAAGAGCTCATCAACGATGCGCGCGGGCAAATGCGTTCCGGCGAGTTTATCGAACAAAAGTTGCGCGTTGCCCTTCGCAGCAGCGAGTCGGGGCGCGCTTCCGCAGCCCATGGGCCGCCGCACCGGCTGAATAGCTAGTCGATCGTGTCTGGCGTTTTTTCATTCAACACCAACCGCTCGACGGGGACCGGATCATGCACGAGATTTTTTCGCTGCGCCCGTTGGGAACGCGCCTGGCTCAAGCGGCGACCGAGAAACTCCTCGATTCCAGCGAGCTTCAGATCGTGCGGATCGTGATTCGGGCCGGGGAGCTTCACGGCACGCACAAATCGCCCGGTTCGGCCATATTCTATTGCCTGGAGGGGCGAGTCAAAGTCGCGCTGCGCGGCGCCGAACGGCTGCTGTCGGCGGGCGATTTACTGCATTTGGCGCCCAACGAAGAGCATGCCTTGCAAGGCGTCGTCGATTCGTCGCTGTTCCTCGTGGCTCTGTATGCCAAGCCGGACGATGGCGACCAGCCCCACGACGACCGCTTCGACATCGTGGACGAAGCCTCGCTCGAATCGTTCCCTGCCAGCGATCCGCCGGCCTGGACCCCGGTCGAAGGCGTGGGCGCCCCCGGCCATCGCGATCGCGAAGGGTCGGATTGAGCCGTACTCATCACGCCACTATATCAAAATCTCATCGAGCGCCTGCTGGCATTGCATCTCATCGCCGCCCAGCAGCGCCTTGCGCGCCCGCTGCAAGAGCTCGACCTGCCGAGGGGTGACGGGAACCGCCGTTCCCGGCTCTGGGACTAGCGGTACGAGTCGTTCAGCGATTTGGTCCATGAGCCGTTCGACGCCGATGCCGGTGAGCGATGAGACGCGCACGGCGCCTGCGGGCAATTTGTCTTCCCAGGCATCGGCCAAGTCGGCCTTGTGGGCCACGACAATCTCATCGGGCCAGGCCGAGAGCAGCTCGAAATCGTCTTGATCGGGCAACCGGTTCGAATCGACGACGAGCACGCGACAATCCGCGCGGCGAGCCTCATCGCGCGCGAGGGCGATGCCTGCCGACTCCAAAGCGCATTGCGACTCGCGCATCCCCGCCGTGTCCACCAGCCGCATGGGCCAGCCTTGAAAGGCCGTCTCGGCTGTAACGAGGTCGCGCGTGGTGCCCGGCTGGTCGAAGACGATGGCCCGCGAGAAGCCAACCAGCGCATTGAGCAGGCTCGATTTGCCGACATTCGGCCGGCCCAGAATGACGACCTTCCAGGGCGCCGACAAATGGAGTCCGAACGCGCTCCATTCGAGCAGCGCATCGATTTGCGCGATGATTTCAGCGTTGCCGTGTGCCCGGTCGCGAATGACATCGCGCAGTCGTTCGAGAGCCCCGCCGAGCGTTCCCGAACATTGATCGAGCAAGACATCGGCCGTGCGCAAAGTGGCCGCGCCGGCCAGAGCTTCGTGGCATTCGGCGGCGAAGCGACATGTCTCTTGGGCGACGAGCTCGGGCCACGAGACGATTCGACAACCCGCGCGTTCCAGATCAGTCAGAATTCGGCCCACGGCCGCGCCGCCGCCGTGACAGTGAATTTCGATCGTCACGTCGTTTTGCCGGCAGACGACCACCTCTTCGCCGGGTTCGCCTTTCCAACGACCGAAGATGACGCGACCGATGCTTTGTCGCTGCAAAGGCCTGCCGTTTGCGGGATGAAACAGCCCCCCCTCCGCTCGATCGAGCAGCGCGCAATCGCCGCGCAAACGAATCGAGGCGATCGCCCCGCGCCCCGGCGGAGTCAACAGACAAGCCGTCGGCGCATCGTTGCTGAATTGCGATCGTTGTGAGACGGGGCGAATCAATGGATTCCGTTTTCGTTTTGACTGCGATCAATCAACTTCCGCCCGACTCGACGAGCCACGCCAATCCGCAGAGCGCGAGGTCGGGCTCGAAACGGAATGGAGGCCCCAGCGCGCCGGCCAGAGACCGGCCGTCGCCTCCCGTCACCAACAACAGCGGCGGTCGTCCTGCCGACTCCGCCAGCCGGGCGACCAATTCTCGGACAGCGCCGATCTGCCCGAACCAAAGTCCGCTTCGGATCGCCGCATCGGTGTCTCGTCCGAGCGGGGCGACCGCGCCGGCCTCAAGCGCCGCAAGATCGATCAAGGGGAGCAACGCGGTGAATTGATGAAGGGCGCGGGCGCCCAATTGCAATCCCGGCAGAATCGCACCTCCTTCGAACGCTCCCGAGCCCGACACGAGGTCGACCGTCGTTGCCGTGCCCGAATCGATCACGATGACCGGCTGGTCCGGCTTGCGAAGCAGATTCGCCGCGACGGCATCGAGCAGGCGGTCTATTCCCACGCGGTCGGGAGATTCCAGGTTCACTCGCAGCAGCAAATCGGCCGCGCCGCGCAAAACGCGCGGCGCGGGCCAAACGTCGTGCGGCCAGCCCGCAATGATTTTCTCGACGCCAGCCGGATTCACTCCGGCGATGGCCACCCTGGCGATCGAAGGCTGCCATGTCGCGAAATGCGCCGTGACGGCTCGCCAATCGAGGTCGCCTTCGATCGGCGCCGCGAGCGAGGCCAGAATTGCGGGCAATGCCGAATTGGAGGCTGCCGACGGGTTGCGATGCAGCACGCCGAATTTAATGCGGCTGTTTCCCACGTCGATGGCAAGTGTCAGGCGCTGGGCCATTATTTAAGCGAACCCTTTGCCTTTTGGCACCTCACTCATTAATCCCAAGAGGTTGCCTTCGGAATCGCGGAAAAACGCCATCCACAGGTCGTGATCGGGCATCGGCGCCACCAGGTGGGGCGGGCTTTCGAATTTAACTCCGCACTGGCTGAGCGCCGCGTGAGCGCCCGTCAAGTCGGCGACTTTGTAATAGATGACGGATGCGTGATGATCAAATTCCGCCGTTTCGGGAAGCGCCAGCATGATCCGCACGCCGGAACAGTCGAAAAACGCCATCTTCGGAACCTGAAACAGGAGCTTCATTCCGAGCGTTTCTTGATAGAAGGCGACGGCCCGCTCCAGGTCGTGCACATTGACGGCAATTTGACCGATCTGCGAAATGCTGACGGCTGAAGTTTTGGGGTTCATTCTGTGTTCCAGAGGGTTCTGAATATCGTCATCGTTCGCTCGATGCTCGTCAAGGAGCCGCGGAACACCCCGTGCGGCCCCTTCCACCGCGGCGAAAACAACATGGTTAAAAGGACGATACGCCAAAGGCGGCGGATTTGCTAACATAAGGGTTCTTTGCGCTTCCGAGGCGCTGCATCGTCAGGAATATTGCGTCAACCGTTTCACCTCGTCGCTTCTTCCATGAGCCTATTTCGTCCCGCCATCGACCGTATCGACGGATACATTCCCGGCGAACAGCCGCAGGAGACGGGCTGGATCAAGCTCAACACCAACGAAAACCCGTATCCGCCCTCTCCCAAGGTCGTCGAGGCGATTCGCGCCGCGGCATTGGGCGCGCTCAATTTGTATCCCGATCCGCTGGCGACGAAATTTCGGGCGGCGGCCGCGCCCCGTTTCGGCGTCGAACCCGACTGGCTGCTGCCGGCCAACGGCAGCGATGAAAACCTGACGCTCATCCTGCGATCGTTTATCGATCCGGGACAACTCGTCGCTTACCTTTATCCCAGTTACATTCTTTATGAGACGCTGGCCGACATCCAGGGAGGAAGTCACGAGCGGTTGATGCTCAACGACGACTGGTCTTGGGATTTCGAGGCGTGCCGTCCGATCATTGAACGCGCCCGGCTGGTGATAATTCCCAATCCGAATTCTCCGTCGGGAACCCGCTGGTCGGACGACGATATTCTCGAATTGGTGCCGCCGCAGGGCCTGCTCATTTTGGACGAGGCCTATGGCGACTTTTGCGATCGGCCGCACCGGGCCGAGCTGCTCAAGCGACCTGGCGGCGAACGAATCATCATCACCCGCTCGCTCAGCAAGTCGTACAGCCTGGCGGGCGTGCGGCTGGGGTTTGCGATTGCCCACCCCGAGCTGATTTACGGGATGCTCAAGGTCAAGGACAGTTATAACTGCGACTCCTTGGCGCTGGCGGCCGGCATCGCCGCTCTGGACGACGAGGCCTGGATGGAGGACAACGCATCGCGAGTGCGACAAACGCGCCGGCGTCTGGCCGATGAGCTTTCGCGACTTGGATTTACGGTGGCTCCCAGCCAATCGAATTTCGTGTGGGCCACGCATGAGATTCGCCCGCACAAAGACATCTACGAGGCTCTCAAGGAGCGCAAGATTCTCGTGCGCTACATGCGGTTTCCCGATGTGGCCTGGGCCGCCGAGCGGCTGCTCACGGGGCTGCGGATCAGCGTGGGGACCGACCGCCAAATCGACGAGTTTCTTTCGGCGCTGCGTGAAATCATCTGAAGGCCGACGCCTCATCGGCCGCCACAAAAGGATCGCTTATGCCGCGGACTGCCACGATCGAACGCAAAACGGCCGAGACCGACATTCAACTGACGCTCCATCTCGACGGCAGCGGCGCCGGGACGATCGATACGGGGATCGGGTTCTTCGATCACATGCTCACGCTACTGGCGCGGCACGCGCTCGTCGATTTGACGATCAAGGCCAAAGGAGACATCGCCGTCGATTATCACCATACGGTCGAGGACGTGGGGATTTGCCTGGGGAAGGCGCTGGCGCAGTCGCTGGGAGACAAGCAGGGCATCGTGCGCTATGGCAGCAAAACATTGCCGATGGAAGAAACGCTGGTCACTTCGGCGCTCGATCTTTCGGGGCGGGCGTGGTTGGTGTATCGGGTGGTTTTTGCGACCGAGAAGATCGGCCAATTTGACACCGAGCTGCTCGAAACGTTTTTTCAAGCGCTGGCTGCGAACGGCCTTATGAACCTGCACCTGGTTTTGCACCACGGCTCGAACAGCCATCACATCGCAGAAGCGATGTTCAAATCGACGGCCCGCGCGCTGCGCGAGGCGATCGCCGTCGACCCGCGTCAGAGCGGAATTCCTTCATCGAAAGGGACGCTGGCGTAGTTCAGGAAATGTCGGCAAGCGAGAGACAGGAAATCGGCTGCCGCATTTTCCCGCGCGCGTTGCAGCGCGAAAAACATTCTGAAAAATTTTTCTGCGATTTTTCTGCGATGAAACGGTTTCTTTTTTCGAACGATGAAAAATCCATGAATTTTCTTGTTGACAGTTCGGCGGCAGAAGATACTCTATGACTTCGCTGAGGGCCATGTCGTCACGGTGCGTTTGAGTTTTTCGTTCCCAACTTTGTCGACGACAATTCCAGCGGGCAGCGTATCTTAATCTGCGGCGGTCGGCCTTGAGGCGAAGTCGGCGAGTGCCTCATCGTTAGTGCCTCAGGGCGGCAAGTGTCGCATCAATGCGTTCAGTCTGCGCACCTGTTGCGCGCATGATCTTCCGTTCGAAATTTCGCTCGCGTATCTTGATTCACATCTCGATGCCGGTCATCGACCGGGTTGCTTTTAATTGGGGAGACTCTCGGATCGGAACCGTTATTGGCCAATCGGGACGGCCGCCGATTTCATTCGCATTCACTGCGATTTGCCGTCGTTGTTGACGGCCGTCGCCTTCGATTCGCGAATGATTGCGGACTCTGTACGGACTCAGACCGGATTCGGGATTGCCTCGACGCGTCATTCCGCTCGACGTGCCAGGTCCGAGAGTCCCCCTTGTTCTGATATCACGATGTTGGCGTTGCCGAACGTGCCGGCCGGCTTCGCGTCCGGCTGCACCGTGCAGCCAGGTTCCGCCGGGTCGGCGACAGAAAACAGCGGGTTCGCCGAGCGGTCCGGCTGACGGTTGAGTTCCGGGCAACCCGTGGTGGTCACTGCCGCCGCCGACATCAAGGCCAGGGCCGCTGCACGAGCGCGAAGAGATGATCGCATGGCACGAATCTCCCTCAAGATACAGGGAAGTTCACGAGGCAGACGTTTGAGAAATGGGGTTTGAGAGGCGCGGGAATTCTAGCCTGGCCCCCCGGACGTGCCAAGAGGTCTTTTTGCGGCAACTTTGCGAGTGCGCGGCGCTTCTACCACAGCGTATATCCGCCGTCGATGACGAGCGTGGCGCCGGTCATGTAGCGCGAGGCGTCACTGGCCAGATAGACGGCCAGAGGCCCCAGATCCTCTGGTTTACCGAAATCGCCGGCGGGGATCTGTGATTTGAACGTTTGAATCATTTCCGGGCTGACCTGGGCCCAGCGCTGGTTGGGCTCGGTCATGAAGCCGCCAGGAGCGATGGCGTTGACCGTGATCCCCACAGGCGCCCAATCGGCCGCCGTGGCGCGGGTGAAGGCGATGACGGCGGCTTTGGTGGTTTCGTAGCTTCTGCCCCCGATTCCGCGGTTGGCCACCAGCCCGGAGATCGAAGCCACATTGATGACTCGCCCCGGGCCGCCTCGCGCCAGCATCGCCCCACCGATCAGTTTCGTGCACACGAACGTGCTCGTGAGATTCAGATCGACGATCGACTGCCATTTGTCGAGCGGCATCTCGCTGGTGGGGATGTCGATTCGCCGGCCGCCGACGTTGTTGATCAAAATGTCGATTGGCCCGCATTCGGCGAGCGCCTGCCGGCAAGCCCGTTCGGCCTCGGCCGGCAGCCCCACGTCGGCGGCGATCGTCATCGCCTGGCGACCGCGGCCGCGAATTTCGCTCGCGGTCTTATCGAGGCTGACCTGGTCGCGGCCCACGAGAACGACATCGGCGCCGGCTTCGGCGATGGCCAGCGCCATTTCGCGCCCCAGTCCCCGGCTGCCGCCGGTAACGAACAGCCGCTTTCCATCCAGGCGAAAACGATCGAGAACCGACATCTTGCGTGCCCTTCTACGAGGAACGTGGCCGCTTTAAGCATCCAGCAAATCGGATGGGCCCGACTTGCGGAACAGGTGCACTTGCATG
>DATGKC010000539.1:0-6543 GCA_035294845.1 Planctomycetaceae bacterium
GGGGGCCATCTTGAGCTTGGGCACCTTTGTGCTGACAGATCAATTTATCCCGATGGGCCGCGCCAACATTGAACGGGTGATTACGCTGGCCATGGAAGACATCTTTCTGGATCTCTTGAGAGCCAACAACAGCTACAGCGACCCGGCTCACGGAGTGTCGATCATCGTCTCGCGCGTCGACGGGCGCACGCTGGTGGGGCCGATCTTTCGATATAAGCTGCAGGATGGCGACGTGGCGACGATCACGGCCCGCGAAGCCACCGTGCGGTTCGACATCCAGAAACAGAAGGTCATTTTGGCCTTGCGGGACGGACGATTTGAGACCCCCGGAGGGGACAATGGCGCCCTCAAGCAAGAGGAATTGCCGCTCCCCATGCCCGTCCCCACCGATACCTTGAAAGCCCCGCGCAACATGACCATCGACAGCATCCGCCGCGAGCTGGCTACGCTGATTCGCGAGCGCGACGAGCTGTCTCAGCGGCACATCGTCAAGGCCGTGCTCGCCCTCTCCGAAGGAGCGTTCGACCGGCTCCTTTCGCCACAGCAGCCCTCGGAAATGAAAGAGCGGTTGCGGGCCGAACGCTGCAACAAACTTAGGACCGAAATTCATGGGCGCGTGGCCCTCTCATGCAGTTGCTTTTTCTTCGTCTTGATCGGAAGCCCGTTTGCCATCGTGCAGGGCCGGCGTCAGTTCCTCACGAATTTCGCCATTTGTTTCATGCCGATCCTCGGGGTGTATTACCCGATCGTCCTGCTCACCATGAATTTGTGCCGCGACGGCATCGTCGAACCCGCCTGGGGCATGTGGATCGGCAACGTGGGCCTGGTCATCACGGCCGCCTTCGTGCTGCGCAAAGTGTTTCGGAATTGAACACAATTGTGGCCGATCTCCAGGCCGATGTGCAGCACAACTCCGGTTCGGCGCTGGTCTCCTGACCACGCCGCGAGCCCGACCACAGGCCTCCTGCGCGTGCGATGAACTTGCCGGTTGACGCACAGAGACGTTTGGGAGACCTGCGGTCGGGCGGTGTGGCTCGGTCGGAGACCGGCCACAACGCCGATGTTCAGGCACCTGACTGCCACTCGTCGATCATCTGGATGAGCTGCTCTTTTTCTTCGAACTTCGCCCACACCGATTCGCCCCCCTCCAGCGCTACTTCGTGCAGGCCTTCGCACTGGCATTCCGGGTCGCCGCAAAAATGCGGCGTGGCCCCGATCCACAACACCCGATACAAGGGGACTTGTTTATCGTCGATGCGGCAAAAAATGCTCATCATGTCTCCCGGCATTCCAACAGCGCAGTGACCGGCCCGCGAAACGATTGGCCGGAAAAGCCGGGCCACAGATCGAGGAACTCGGTTCTGGCGTGATCCCGCTGCTGGGCGCAAGCCAGGAGCACGCCGTCCATGCCGCCGCGCAGCTCGCGCCAGCGAAACGCCGTCAGCCCGCGACGAGCCCATGCTTTCGTCCGCCGCGCGCGTTTCCATTTTTTTCTGGTGCGGCCGAACGAGCGAGTCGCCTCGTCGGCGTCGTGGAATTCTCCCAGCAAGCTTTGAATCTCTTCGAGTTGCGGGTAAAAGTCCTCGCGGAACGCGTCGGGAAGAACGGGCATAAAGACTTCGACCGCATATCGCAAGTGCTTGCCGGCCAGGCGCAACTCGTGCAGTGTGGCCGTCGAATCGAGGTCTTCCGCAGCCAGGTCCCACAGGGCCGCAAGCTCCTTCGCCAGGATCCGGCAGCCGGTCTTGCCGAACGACGAATACTGCTCGGGCGCGTCGCCCTTGAATGCGCCCAGCGCGATCAAGAGGGCTTCTCCGGCGTCGCGAAGCTCGTGTTCGAGCTGGGCGAGCCTTCGCCGCAACTTCGTTTGGGCCTTCTCGCGCCGGCGCGTGACCGTTTCACACAGGAATTCAACCGCGGCGGCGTTTTCAACCGAGGCCCTCCGCAGAAGCGATTCCAAAAACGCCAGCCGCACGTCGAGGTCGCGCGCTTTGCCGCAACGACGTCTGATTGTTTCGATTAGCGCGCGCAGCGCCTTGCGCTTGGCCCCGGGGAGACTTTCGGCTACCACGTCGAGCACGACCGCCAGACGCCGACACGAGACGCGCAGTTTGTGAACGTACTCGACGTCTTCGCCGGCGCGATCGGCGGCCAACGGCAAATAATGCAAAACCGCTTCAAGCCGCTGCCGGAAAATGAGCTCCAGGGCATCGAGAAGGGGCATTTCGCCCGAAAGGCCGGCGATCCAGCGCCCCGGCGGCTCCCATGGCGCATCCTGATCTTCCGTGGCGTCGTCGCGAGACGTCAGCACAGCGATTCATCCTGAAGAGGTCGTATCGAATTGCGGCAAACCCAAAGCGGGCTCCGCCACGAGCCTCTCCAGCATACCCGAAACGGTTCAGGATTTTCCAACGAACGTCATTCGGTCTTGTCGCCCCATTTCCTGCCTTCGCGCCGTGCGGCTTTGGCGACGCTGCGCTCACGAAGAAAGGAGGCCAGCGGATTGCGGCGGCCGGGCGACCCGAACAACTCTCCTCGCACGACGCGCACGCCTTCGGGCGCCTCGATCCCGATCTTTACCGTATTCCGACCGATGTGAATCACCTTGACGATGACACCCTCGCCGATCTGCATCATTTCCTGTCGCTTCCGTGAAAGAACCAGCATGGTCCACCTCCTTGAATGCTGTAAAAACCAGAGACCGATGGGAAATCGGTTTTGATTCGATTTGACGCGGCCAGCTCCAAACGATGGGCGGCTGTCGCGCTGGGAAACGAAAGCAATGTTCATGCCACGCAGAAGGCAGTCGGCGCCGACTTTACGCAACTGGCCGGACCGACGAGTGTTGCGTTCCGAGCGCCCCTCGAACGAGCGTCGTCGCGATACACGCATTTTCGACCGGTGATGCAGACTTTCTTACAACAACGAGTGTTGCCTTCCTGTTCGAAACCGCTATACTTTTGTTCTTCCAAACAGAGAGCAAAGACCGCGATTGCGTCCCGGAGTTGATTCATGCCTCAACGATGTGAACTGTGCCAAAAAGAACCATTCCGCGGCAATCAGCTTGCGCAGCGCGGTAAAGCAAAATATCTGGGCGGCAACGGCCGCAAGACGACCGGCATCTCACGCCGCGCATTCCGTCCCAACTTGCAGCGGATCCGCGTTCAAGAGGGAGACCGGGCCGTGACGCGGCGGATTTGCACACAGTGCATCCGCAGTGGCAAAGTGGTTAAGGCGGTGGTTCGCAAGCCATTTACGATTCCCTCGACGTGAATGCGCCGTGTCCGGAAAACTCACTCGCGCCGATGTTCTCAAAGTCGCCACACTCGCGCGGCTGAAGCTCACCGACGCCGAAGTGGACGACTATACGGCCAAGCTGGGCGGCATTCTGGATTACGTCGCGTCACTGAACGAGATCGACACCGAAGATGTCGATCCCATGGTTCACGCCGTCGAGCTGTCCAATGTCTTCCGTGCCGATGAAGTGGCGCCGTCGCTTTCGCGCGAAGCGGCGCTCTCGAACGCGCCGAAAACCGACGGCCAGTTCTTTCTGGTGCCGCAGATTCTGGACGCCCAATAGCTCTCCAGCACTGGCGGGCGGTGCACAATGGCGTGAGCGGCATATTTCTCAGCGCCAGATTGATCCAGGCGAGCCACGGGCGTCAGCCCGTGGGTTAGACGGCCGACGAATCGGAATCGCAGCATCAGTCCGGTCATGTTCCTCAATAATCCATCGCTCTGATCGCGGCGCCCAATAAAAGAAGGCGTCCTATGTGGCACCCGCCAGCGGCTCTTTACGCTCAGTGATCTGCGGGCATTTGGGGGCCATCTCGGCATTGAGCGCGATGTAATCGCGCCATTGTTCCGGAACATTATCTTCGTGAAAGATGGCCTCGACGGGGCACTCGCTTACGCACCCGTCGCAATCAACGCATTCGTCCGGATGGATGTACAGCATCTGTTCGCCCTCATAAAAGCATTCTGCCGGGCAAACCACGACGCAATCGGTGTATTTGCACCCAAAGCATGGCTCGGTAACGACAAACGTCATGATTTCACCTCCAATACTTTTGTTATGATGGGTTACGCGTGCTGGGCCAAAGGCCTAATGCCATTTCGGGCCCGAGACCGGACACGAAATCCGAAGTTGAGACAAATTTTTTCGAGCAGTTTATGGATGAACCGTCAGTCGAGCTCTTGGTCAAGTACCGGGCGGGGGACGAGCAGGCGGCAACCGAGCTATTCCGGCGGTACGTCAGCCGCTTGACGGTTTTGGCGCGGGCCCGCATGGCGCCCAAAATTGCGCGGCGGTTCGATCCGGAAGATGTCGTTTCATCGGCGTACCGCAGTTTTTTCGTGCGGGCCCGCAATGGCGAGTTTTCGCTGGAGCGCAGCGGCGATCTGTGGCGACTCCTCGTCGGCATCATGCTCAAGAAGCTTTCTCACCAGGTGATGCGTCATACCGCGGATAAGCGAGCGGTTGATCGCGAACAGCCTTTGCCGGCCGGAGGCGATTCGGCCTGGGAGCCGCTATTGCCAACGAGCCGCATGCCCGGCGCCGAAGAGGCCGTTGCCATCGCCGATCTGGTCGAAACGCTCATGTCGCAATTGGAACCGGCCTCGCGGCAAGTGCTTCAAATGCGGTTGCTCGACCATACGCTCGACGAAATCGCTGCAACGACCAATCGCAGCGAACGAACCGTGCGGCGCATCCTCGCCGATCTGAAGAGCCATCTCGAGCAGTTATTACCCGATTCCGGCAAGCCGCGAACTCACCCGTTCCGCGCCGATGAAGCGCCGCGGCAGGCGCGCGAAGCCGCGGTCGAAGAGAGGGAGCAAGTGCACGCGGCAAGCCACGGGCCGATCGGCGCTTCACCGGCACCGCCGCCGGGGACCAGCCCCGCTCCCGATGGCTCGCTTCCTGCAATCCTGAGCGATCGCGATTTTGTATTGCAGCTTCACCTCGGCACTGGAGGGACCGGCAGGGTGTATCAGGCGCTGCACAAAGGCAGCCAACGAATGGTCGCGGTCAAAATGCTCAAGAAGGCGAGTCAGCGCGACCCGGCGGCGGTCGCGCGGTTTCTCGAAGAGGCGCGGACCGCGGCCAGACTCAGTCACCCAAGCATTGTCGGCATTCAGGGAATCGGTCGCGCTCGCGGAGGCGGGTATTTTCTGGTTCAAGAACTGGTTGCCGGCCAAAATCTGGCGGAACTGGCTGCGAGTCGCCCGATTGAGCCTGCAGAGGCAGTGCGCTGGATTGCCGAGGCGGCAGGAGCGATCGACTATTCGCACCGCCAGCGCGTGATCCACTGCGATCTCAAACCAGCGAATCTCATGCTCGATGGCAAGGGACATGTGCGCATCACCGATTTCGGACTGGCGCAGATCGCCGCTCCGGAATCGAGGGGGTTTGCCGCGATTGCCGGAACCGTGGGCTATATGGCGCCCGAGCAACTCGATCCCGCGTGGGGGCCGATTGGTCCTCGCACCGATGTGTTCGGGCTGGGAGCCGTTCTGTTCGCACTGCTGGCCGGGCGGCCGCCGTTCTCGGCAAAATCGATCGAGGGGCTCCAGCAAACAATGCTCGAAACGTCGCCAAAACTCTCACTGCGTTCACACCGTCCCGACGTCGGTGAAGAACTCGACGCGATTTGCCGCCAATGTCTGAGACTTGACCCGCGCGAACGGTTTGGCACTGCGTATTGGGCCTCTGAAGAAGCGACGGCGCGGCGCAAGCGACGGGTGGCGGCCGTCAGAGCGTCACAAGCCATGCCGGGCTTCTGCTTTTATTCAAAGCGCCAAGCATTGAAACGAGGTGAATGCCATTCCGGCAAACGATGGCCCCGGACACGGCGGGTGGAGAGCAGAAGCTGACATCGAGAGCCCAAACCACGGCGCGTGGCGTGGCGCCGCACCCGGCACGCAAATTCCCCAGGGTTGGAATCTCTGGCTGATTCAGACACAATACGCGCCGCGGCGAACCGTCAAGAAAGAACATTCGAATCCCAACAGGAACAAACCATTAATATGTCGGTGATCGGCGCCAGCTCCGGCGAATTGCTCAAGCGAATCGAGCGCGGCGATTTGACCAGCGTCGAAGTGACGCAGGCCTTTTTGGATTCCATCGAGGCCTGCGATTCGAAAATCAACGCGTTTTTGCACGTCGATCGCGAGGGCGCGCTGGTGCAGGCGCGCGCGATCGACGAAAAACGCCGGCAGGGAGAGCGCCTGGGCAAGCTCGGCGGGCTGCCGGTGGCGGTCAAAGACGTGATCTGCACCGCGGGGAAGCCCACCACGTGCGCCAGCCGCATTCTCGAGTCGTTCGTCCCGCCTTATGACGCGCACGTGATCGGCCGGTTGAAGGCGGCCGACGCCGTTTTGATCGGCAAGACGAACATGGATGAATTCGCGATGGGATCGTCCACCGAGAATTCGGCGTTCAAGACGACGCGCAATCCCTGGGACCTGGCGCGCACGCCCGGGGGCTCCAGCGGCGGGTCGGCGGCGGCCGTCGCGGCCGGAATGGCGCCGCTCGCCTTGGGG
>DATGKC010000540.1:0-8700 GCA_035294845.1 Planctomycetaceae bacterium
GTCGGGTGGGCAGCGCGTCAACGCACATGAGATTCATGAGCTCTGGACCAGGAGCTTATCGAGGGCCGACTTAGACTTACGAAGCGGAAGTTACAGCAGAAGTGGCCGACCTGTACCCAGCCCTTAGCCTAGCGATCGATCCGCAAGTGAACGACTTGTCCTTCACCGCGTCTGGAACGATTCCTTCGCGACGCCGCGATGTCCGGAATCCCGTGCGACTTCGCTGGCGGGGTTCAAAACTGGTACGATCGAGCGGCGTTGGACGATCCTTGCTCCCGTTGTTGCCGTGGTCCGGCCACGGAATAATGTGGTGCTGCATTTGGGCAGTCGATTATTTTTGAGCCGAAATCTGCGTTTCGCATGCTGCCGAGCAAAACCTGCCCTGTTTGTGGGAAGAAGTTGTCGGCGGCCGCGTTCAATGGTTTGGCCCGGTCAGCGGATGGGCTCGCGCGCATCTGCCGGGCGTGCACCAATGCCCGCCGGCGAGAAAGAGACCGGCACGGCGTCAAGCGGCCGCGAGGCAAGGCGCCGTCCACGGTTCTGGCGACGGCGCTTCGCCAGGGTGACATCGCGGCCGCGCGAAAGCTGATGCGCGACGGGATGACCGCGCACTGGGGCTGGGTCTGCGAGACGATGCGCGAAGGCCACCTTGATCTCGCCAACGCGATTCTTGAATGGGGCGTCGTCCGGAACGTCTTCACAATGGCGGCGATGGGAGAAGTGAAGAGACTTGCGCGCAGGCTGGCTCGATCGCCTGCCGATGCGCGCCTCACTGCGAGCATCGAGCCGGCCAGCGATCTGGTGACTGCGCTTCACGTCGGGTGCGCATCAGACTGGAAGGGTCATGGACGCGATCGCATGACGATTCAAGTGCGCGTGGCCGAGGTTCTTACAGCACACGGAGCCGACCTCCATGCGTCCGCAAGCTATCGCGGAATCAGCCAGGCGACCCCTTTGTTCTGCGCCTCGTGGACTTCAGAGAACGTCGCGCTGGTCCGCTGGCTGCTGGAGCACGGGGCACGCACCGGCGTTTCGCACCTGGCGGCGGCACTTGGCCATCTTCAACGCCATGGCCGGGGGGCGTACGACATCGCCGAGACGCTGCTCGATTGGGGCGTGCCGGTTGACGGTACAGGCCGCGGCGCCCGCACGCCGCTGCAAGCCTTCGCCCATCAGGCGAATCACCGGACGGTGGCCTGGCTGATCGCGCACGGCGCAGATGTCAACGCCCGCACTCACAGCGGCCGAACGGCCGCCCATTTCGCCGCCGAACGCAACACCGATCCCACAACGCTGGCGCTTCTCGTCCAACACGGAGCCGATCTATCGGCCAGAGACGAAGACGGCCTGACGCCGCTGGAGATCGCCAGACTGAACGGAAAGCTGCGGCTGGTCGAATGGATCGCACGACGCCTTCGAGCCAAGCGACGGTAAGATGGCGGTCGTTTGTTGGAATTGATCTTCCGTTAGTGACATCGAATCGGGTGAAGGGAAATTGCAAAATGGCCATTGCAAATTTCAAAATTGCAAATCGATTGAATCGGGCTGGCGAAGCGGCATCCCGATGATGTCGCTGCCGATTGCCTCGCCCGCGCGCGCTCGCATGTGATATATTGCCGGCCCTGTGCATTTTTCACGACGGAGGGCCGCTCGATGCCCAAGATGACCGGTGCGCGATTCATCGCCGAGACGCTGCACGGTTACGGCCTGTCAACCATCTTCTGGATGCCGGCCATTATCAAGCCGGGAATCATGGAGATGGAGCGCGTCGGCATGCGGCGCGTGCTGTGTCATAGCGAAAAGGCGGCGGCGTACATGGCCGACGGCTACGCGCGGGCCTCGCGACGCCCGGCAGTGGCGATGAGCCAGTCGGTGGGGGCGGCGAACCTCGCCGCCGGACTGCAGGACGCTTTCCTGGCAGGCTCGCCCGTCATCGCCATCACCGGGGCCCAGCGAGCGAACGAGCGCCATCGGCACGCCTATCAGGAGATTCATAGTTTCCCTCTCTTCGAACCGATTACCAAATACAACTCGCGCGTCGATACGGTCGAGCAGTTGCCGTTCGAGCTCCGTCAGGCCTTTCGTTCGGCGACGACGGGAGCGCCGGGGCCGGTGCACATCGAATTGCCGGGGCTTCAAGGGGAGTTTGCAGCCGACGCCGAGGCGGACCTCCAGGTCGTCGTCGAAGAAGCCTTTACTCGCTGTCCTGCCTTCCGGCCCGAACCCGAACCGGCGCGGGTGCGCGAGGCGGTGCGTCTTCTGGTTGAGGCGAAACGGCCGGTGATCCTCGCGGGGGGCGGAGCGGTCATATCGGACGCCGGCCCCGAGATCGCCCAACTGGCAGCAGCACTCGGGATTCCGGTCGCCACGTCGCTCAATGCCAAGCGCGTCATTCCCGGCAATCATCCGTTGTTAGTGGGAGTCGCAGGGACCTATTCCCGCACCTGCGCCAATCGCACGCTGGCCGAGGCCGATCTCGTGCTGATCGTCGGTAGCCACACCGGCGACCAGGTGACCGACATGTGGACTTTGCCGCGCGCGGGCGCCACTGTGATCCAAATCGACATCGACCCGGCTGAATTGGGCCGCACGTTCCCGGCGACCGTGCCCCTGGTCGGCGACGCCAAGGCCACGCTCAAACAAATCATCGACGCGCTGGGAAAAGTTTCGCCGCGGTCCGATTGGCCGGCCCAGGTGCGCAAGTGGGTCAACGAATGGCGGGCCGAATATGAGCCGCTTTTGACATCGGATGCGATTCCCATGAGGCCCGAACGCATTTGCCGCGAGCTGCAAGAGGCGCTGCCACCCGATGCGCTCTTGATCTCGGACACCGGCCATGCCGGCGGCTGGACGGGGACCATGATCGACTTGAACCACCCCGAACAACGCTATCTGCGGTGCGCCGGCTCGTTGGGATGGGCGTTTCCCGCGGCCTTGGGCGCGAAATGCGCGTTGCCTGACCGGCCCGTCGTGTGCTTTACCGGCGACGGCGGATTCTGGTACCACCTGGCCGAAATGGAAACCGCCGTCCGCTGCGGCATCAATACGGTGACGGTGATCAATAACAACCGATCATTGAACCAGGATCGGCCCGGGGTCGATCGGGCCTACGTGCGATACAGATTTCCAGAAGGGAATTCGCGCGCGGCGTGGGTCTACGAGGACGTCGATTTCGCCGGCCTCGCGCAGCGCCTGGGATGCTTTGCGATCCGCGTGACGCATGCGGATAAGATTCAAGACGCGATCGCGCAGGCGCTCGAAAGCGAGAAACCCGCCATCGTCGACGTCGTTTCCGACATGGAGGCCTACGCCCCGTGGACGCGCCGGCCGGTTGTGCCGAGTTGAATTTTAGGGGCTGGCGTGAGAGAGCCGCGAGCCCGAAATCCGCGCGCCAAACGCAGGCACGGTCGTTCGAACCCCGCCTCGATCCCCCCGTGAACAGGGGGAGGGATGGAGGGGAATTGAAAATTGGCCATTGAAAATTGCAAATTGCAAATCGACGCCATCCGGCCTTCGGCCGTTTTCAATTTCCAATTTGCAATGGCTGTTTTGCAATTTGCAATTCCGCGACGAGCGAACGCTCCCCTCGATTTCCCGTAGTCAGGAGGAGGGAGCGCCGTCTTCAGGCGCCGCGAGAGCGCAGGCTCGATTCCCAGTCGTCCGATGATTCGCCGGAATCGAACGAATCGGTCTTGGCGATCACGACGATTCCCGAATCGGTCACGGTGAAGCCGCGGGCCCGGTCGTGATCGAGATCGTAACCGATCTCCATCCGTTCGGGGATCTTGACCCCTTTGTCGATGATCGCGCGGCGGATGCGCGTGTGCCGGCCGATATCGACGCCGTCGAACACGATCGAGTCTTCGACCGTGGCCCAACTGTTGACGCGCACTTTGGGCGAAAGAATGCTGCGTCGCACCTGCCCTCCCGAGACGATGCAGCCCGGGCACACGACGCTGTCAAGCGCCTTTCCCACGCGCGGCATGGGCGAAGCCGTGTCGGCGAACACGAATTTGGGGGGCGGCGACTGCGGCTGATACGTCCGGATCGGCCACGATTCATCGTACAGGTTGAGCTCGGGATGAACGGCCACGAGGTCCATATTGGCTTCGTAATAGGCGTCCAGCGTTCCCACGTCGCGCCAATAGCGGCAATGCCCCGTGTTTTTATCGTGAAACGGGAAGGCCCGCACCAGGTGCGATTGCAACAGCGCGGGGACGATGTTCTTGCCGAAATCGTGCTGACTGTCGGTTTGCGTCGCGTCGCGGCAAAGCTGTTCGAACATGAAATTGGCGTTGAACACGTAAATTCCCATCGAGGCCAGGCATCGATTCGGGTCGCCCGGCATGGGGTCGGGGTCTTTCGGCTTCTCGAGAAAATCAATGACCCGATTCTGCTCGTCGATCTGCATGACGCCGAACTGGTTCCCCTCGGAAAGCGGAACCGGAATGCAACCGATCGTCACGTCGGCCTCGGCGTGAATATGCTCGCGGATCAGCTCGGAATAATCCATTTTGTAGATGTGATCGCCCGACAGAATCACCACATAATCGGGGTCGCTTCGCTCGATGCTGTAGATATTCTGGTAGACGGCGTCGGCCGTTCCCTGATACCAGTGTTCGTCGATCCGCTGCTGGGGAGGGAGGATGTCGATGAATTCATCGAGCTCGCGGCACAAAAACCGCCATCCCATCTGAATGTGGCGATCGAGGCTGGCCGCCTTGTACTGCGTCAAAACGAGCATACGCCGCAGACCGCTGTTGATGCAGTTGGAGAGCGTAAAGTCGATGATGCGATAGACGCCGCCGAAGGGGACGGCGGGTTTTGCGCGATCGCGCGTGAGAGGCTCGAGCCGCACTCCCTTCCCGCCGGCCAGAATCAGCGCCAGGATTCGTTTCATCCGCTGTTCCCCGTTCGCCCGCTTGCAAAGTTCGAAAACGCGACGCTATAAATCGCAACTCGCCCGACCTCAATTTGATTATATGGACCGATTGGCAGAACTCAATGAGGCCCAGAAGGAAGCCGTGCGGACCCTCGCCGGCCCGCTGCTCATTCTGGCCGGCGCCGGCTCGGGCAAGACGCGCGTCATCACGCATCGCCTGGCCGGGCTCATCCGGAGCGGCGCGGTTCCCTCGAAAATCCTTTCGGTCACGTTTACGAACAAGGCGGCCCGCGAGATGCGCGAGCGGGCAACCGGCCTCATCGGCAAGTCGCTCGGTAAGCGGCCGCTGGTGTGCACGTTTCACTCGCTGTGCGTGCGGATTCTGAGGGAAGAGATTTCGGCCCTCGGCTATCCGGCCGGGTTTGGGATCTGCGACCGCGGCGATCAAGAGTCGATGGCTCGCAGCGCGCTCCGCGAGATTCGCGTGGGCGAGAAGGCGCTCAAGCCCGGCGATTTACTGGCCATCATCAGTCGCTGGAAAAACGCGGGCGTTCATCCGGAAGCGGCCCGCGAGATCGCGGCCAGCGACCGCGAGTTTCTGGCCGCCGCCGCGTTCCGCCGCTACCAGGCCGCCCTCAAGGCCGCCGCGTCGGTCGATTTCGACGACTTGTTGTGCCTCACGCACGAGCTGTTCGAGAAATTTCCGGACGTTCTCTCGCGCCAGCAGGCCCGTTTTTCGCACGTGCAGATCGACGAGTATCAGGACACCAACGGCATGCAGTTCGCGATCGTCGAAGCGCTCGTGCGGCCGCACAAGAATATCGCCGTCGTGGGAGATGACGACCAGTCGATTTACGGCTGGCGGGGGGCCGAAATCAGGCATATTCTCGAGTTTCCCCGCATCTTCCCCGGCACCCGGGTGATTCGGCTGGAAGACAACTACCGCTCCACCGACAGGATTCTGGAGCTCGCCAACCGGCTCGTGCGGCACAACCGCGACCGCCATGAAAAGAAGCTCGTTCCTCACAAGATCGGGCCGAACAGCGTGCGGATCAACGAATATCCCGATGAAGAAGCCGAGGCCGTCGAAGTCGTCCGCGAAATCAGTTGGGCGATCAAATCGAAGGGCATCGATCCCGGTGACGTGGCGATCTTGTTTCGCACGAACGAACAGCCGCGGTTGTTCGAAACCGAGCTGCGCCGCGCCAAGCTGCCCTATGTGGTGCTGGGGAGCATGAGTTTTTTCGATCGGCGCGAGATCCGCGACCTGCTCGCCTATCTGAAAGTGCTGTTCCGGCCCGAGGACGAGATTTCGCTGCTGCGGATCATCAACGTGCCGGCGCGGGGCATCGGCACGGGGACGGTCGAAAAACTCGTGCAGCGGGCGGTCCAGCAGCGGAGCCGCGTTTGGAACATTATTCCGGAAGCCCTTGGCGACCCGGCGTTTTCCGCCGCAGCGCACGACGCGCTGGCCGGGTTCCGCGCGCTGGTCGTGCGGCATCGCGAACAATTTGAAGAAAACCCGCGACAAATGAGCCGGTGTCTCAAAGAGCTGATCGCCGAAATCGATTACGAAGGCGAAGTGAAAAAGCAGTACGACGAGCCGCTCGAGCAGGAGCAGCGCATGGCGTCTCTGGGCGAGCTCGCGAGCGCCTTGGGGCAATACGAGACGCGCGCGGCCGATCCCACGCTGGCCGGGTTCCTGGAAGATTCGGCTCTCACGGGTCGCGACGAAGAAAACGATGCCGACGAGCAGCTTTCGCAGCGTGGAATCAAGCTGATGACTCTGCACAGCGCCAAGGGGCTCGAGTTCTCGCGCGTTTTTCTGGTGGGGATGGAAGAAGGCATCTTGCCGCACAAGCGTTCGCTCGAAGACGCCGAGGCGAGCGTCGCCGAGGAACGCCGGCTGTGCTACGTCGGGATGACGCGGGCCCGCGACCATTTGACGCTGACGCGGGCAGTCAGCCGCAAGAAGTGGGGAAAGCCCCGGCCGACGCTTCCCTCGCGCTTCTTGTTCGAGATGACGGGCCGCCCGACGCCCCTGGCGGCAATCGCTCCCGGCTGTGATGAGGCGGAAGAGGCGGATTGAACGATCGGCGATTGTTCATCATCGTCCTCCCCTCTCCTTGACGCTCTTTTCGGCTGGTTCTAGACTGCAAGTTGTCGGCGACAGTCGCCGAATCGGAGAGCCATCGCGAGCATAATGTCGAACGGTCGAAAATGAGCACTGTAGCCACGACTGCCTTGACGGGCGAAGACCTGCTCGTCCTTCCGGACGATGCGGTCGAACGAGACATCATTCGAGGCGAATTGCGGGAGCGACCTGTGACCAGACGCAATCCCGGACATTCGACCGCGATGACCCGGCTGGCCAGGTTTCTGGATCAGTGGCTCGATGGAAGACCTCAACCGCAAGGACGGGTCTTGGCCGGAGATGCCGCGTTTCGTCTCGGGAAAGATCCGGAAACGACGGTAGGAATCGACGTGGCCTACGTTTCTTACGAACAATCGGTTGCTGCGCCGATCGGCGCGGCACTCGTGGAAGGCCCTCCCCTGTTGGCGGCCGAAATCCTTTCACCGTCTGACACGCACGAAGGCGTGGTCGAGAAGCCGCAGTTGTATCTGGATTTGGGAGTCGCCGCCGTGTGGATTCTCGATCCCGATCTGCGCACCGTTACCGTTCATCGCCGAGATGCCGACCCTGCGTTCTTCAACGCAGCGCAGGAATTGACAGGCGACCCGGAGCTGCCAGGCTTTCGTGTTCGCGTGGTGGACTTATTCGGCCGGGCGCCGCTCAACATCTGAATCGTGCCGGGCACTCCGACAGGTGTTCTATGATCTGCCGCGCCATCGTCTGCGCCTCTCGTTGCTTCCTGGCATGGTCCCTCTTGACGGCATTCGCCCGCGCGGATGGCGATTTTGTCATTCTCGGCGAGCGCGGCGCCTTCTGGACGAACAATCGCTCTGCCTCCGTTTGCAAACTCGACCGGCGAACACCGTGACTTCGCGGTTGAGGCGGTCGCCCAGGCGGTCCTTCTCGAGTTCCAGGTCATAACGCGTTTGCAGATTCAGCCAGAAGCGTTCCGTCGTTCGAAAAAAGCGAGCCAGGCGGAGGGCTGTATCGGCAGTAATAGCGCGTTGGCCCCGAACGATTTCATTGATCCGCCGCGCCGGAACGCATACGTCCTTGGCAAGCCGGTATTGGCTGATTCCCAACGGTCGCAGAAACTCTTCGAGCAGCACCTCGCCGGGAGGAATCGGAGGTATTTTGCGTCGGGCCATATCCAAGATTCAGTGATAGTCCGTAATCTCAACGTCGCGCGCGTCGCCTTGTTCCCAGTAAAAGCAGATCCGCCACTGATCGTTCACACGGATGCTGTACTGTCCTGCGCGGTCGCCGTGCAGTTTTTCCAACCGATTCCCCGGAGGCACACGCAAGTCGTCGAGCGAATCCGCGGCGTCCAGCAGCAACAACTTGCGCAGCGCGGGACGCTGCATTGGACGCGGTATTCTCTTTACCCGTTCGCGAAGGAACAGTCGTTCGGTTTCCCGGTCGCGGAAACTCCGGATCATCCGCTTGTATAGTAACGTTACGCGTTACTATGTCAAGCGATGCGGTCGCACCGACGCGGCGCGGAGCTGCCGGGTTTTCGTGTTCGCGCGGTGGACCTATTCGGCCGCTGAACAAGTCCTCACCAGAATTCGTGCGTTAGTTTATCGCTGTGGCTTGGGGCACCGCCACCCGGACCCTGGTATTTTCTCAGGCATTCCTCCCTGACGCGCGTTGGGCGCATCGGAGGCGGGTTTCGGAGAAACCC
>DATGKC010000541.1:0-7263 GCA_035294845.1 Planctomycetaceae bacterium
ACCGCGCAGGCAAACTTCTCATAAAGACACGAGGCGAACATCGACCACTTGCCGCCGTACGAAAGCCCGATGATTCCGATCCGCATCGGGTCGACTTCCGGCATCTGCGCGAGAGCCGTATGGCAGTTGGCGGCCACGTAGGCCAGCAACGTCAACGGCTGCCGGCGCTGTTGGGCGCCGGCTTGCACAAGCAATTGCCGAGTGTCCAGGCCGATCTTTTCTAGCGAACCCGGCGTGCCGATCGATAATGTCACATAGCCGCGGCGTGCAAGCTGCGAGCCATAATCGTGCGTCCCGCGCCCGTTCTCGCCTCGGCCGATGCTGGTGAAAGGTTCGTAGAAGGGAACAAGGACCGCCGGAAAAGGCCCGGCGCCGTTCGGAATCAAGAGAAAGCCATCCGCCTGCTTGCCGTCGAGCGAAACTTGGACGTGCACATGATGCTCCGTGTATCCGTCACGTTCGACGCTTTCCAGGCGCTCGAGGGCCGGCCGCTCGACCAGCGACGGCCAGGGACCGAGTCGGCGATGCCACGTGTCGAGAATCTCTTTGCGGCGCCTTCTCCAATCTTCAGCCGAGCGGGCCGGCGTGCCATCGGCAAATTTGAGCGGCGAACGATACGAGCCAAACTGCCCGGCGAATTCTTCCGGCGGCTCAAAATACTTTTCGAGCAGCCGCCGCGGCGACTTGCCCGACGATACTTCCTCCCGTCGCCCGTCGCTGCCTCCCGGGGCGATCAGGAAGGCCAGGAGCGGGTCTGATTCGTAGAGCTCTTTGCCGCCATGCGCCAAACCTTTGATGACGACGATCTCGGCCGAACCGCCCAACTCGCGATAGCGGCGAGCCAGCTCGGTCGAGTTTTCTTGCATGGGCACAAGGTCGTCTTTGTCGCCGTGAATGTGCAGAATCTTGACGCCGGATTTGGCCAGCGGGGCGAGATTGTCTACGGGGTTCAATTCGGCGACGCGGCCGGCCAATGCCTCGAGCGACATCTCGTAATCGAGCCCTTTTTCAGGAAAGGCAATGACGTTCGCCAGGCCGGGCCACGTGCGGAAATCGGTCGCGGGGCAAATGCCGGCGATCCGGGCCACGCATCCCGGATGCCGGAAGGCCCAGGCATAGGCCATCAGCCCGCCATTGCTCTGGCCGAGCAGACGAACTCGCGCGTTCAGCTTATGGTCGCGCACAAGCTGCTCATAAAACTCGTGGCACACCTTGGCCGCAGCCGGACTCCCGCACGACGTACCGACGTTGATGCCGGCGACGTGGAAGCCTTCGGCAAGATATTTTTCGACATACATGCGGTGATGCAGCCTGCCGTATCCGTCGTTGATTCCCAGCCAAAACGGGAATATCCAAATCCAACGCTTTTGCGGGTCGACTTTTCCCGTCGGCTTCACGAGATACGCCATGCGATCATGCAGGCGCAGCTCAACCAGTTCGCCTCCTTCATAGGTCCCGCTGATCTTGATCGGGATCATCTTCCGCACGTATTCGGGGTCGGGCTCAATTTTCTTGACCGCCGGCGCCTTTTCCTGTTGAGCCATCAGCGGCGCGGCGCTGAGGATCGAAGCCAATACGACGCCCAAAACGAGCGCGGCGCGGACGATCGAACGTGTCGGAGAGAAACGGACCGCGTGCTTGATCTTCAAATGATGACTCCGGTTTCCGGCGATGTCCGATTGTGGCTCCCGCCCTGCGGAACGACGATGGCCGTTTGCCGGGCGAAACGGTCATTATGAGTCCGCCGGATTGAGAGCGTCAATCATGGCGGACTGGAAAATTCAAAGCTGGAATTCTACAAGTATCTCATGCTCGACGAACCGGCCTTACAGCGAATTCTCGCGGCATTGCCGGGACTTTCGATTGCGGTTGTGGGAGATTTGTTTCTCGACAAATATCTCGATCTCGACGGCAGTCTCACCGAGAGTTCGGTCGAAACGGGGCTTGATGCCTATCAGATCGTGCGCGTTCGCTGCTATCCAGGCGCGGGCGGTACCGTCTTGAACAACCTGAGGGCACTCGGCATCGGGCGGTTGAGCGCCGTCTCGGTGATCGGCGATGACGGCGAAGGATTTGAGCTGTTGCGCGCCCTGCGCGATCGACACATCGATGCCGAGGGCATCATCGTCAGCCGAAATCGCATGACGCCGACCTACACCAAGCCGATGTTGTCGCGGCTCGATGGTCCGCCGCGCGAGTTGAACCGGCTCGACATCAAGAACCGCTCGGCGCCCCCTGCCCTGCAAGACGGCGACGTGATCGCCCGTCTCGACGCCATTGCCTCCCGAGTCAACGCCATCATCATTGCCGACCAGGTGACCGAGCGCAACCACGGAGTCGTCACCGATGCCGTGCGGGACCACTTGTCGCTGCTGGCTCAGCGGCATCCTCAATGCATCTTTTTGGCCGACAGCCGCAGCCACATCGGCCACTTCCGAAACGTTCTCGCCAAGCCGAACATGCACGAGCTCTTGGGGGCGGTCGGCAGATCGCAGGACGCAGCAACGTTATCGCCTGCCAACCGGCCCGCCGTCGTTTGGGCCGCGTCGAGCCAATTGTCGCGGCGCACCGGCCGCGCCGTGTTTACGACGCTTGGGCCCGACGGCATCCTCTGCGCGAGCGGCGAAACGGCCTGCCAGATTCCGGGGATTGCCGTCAATGGCCCGACCGACATCGTGGGAGCGGGGGACAGCACCACCGCCGGCATCGTATCGGCGCTGTGCGCCGGTGCGACGCATGCCCAGGCGGCCCACCTGGGATGCCTGGTCGCCTCGATCACAATCCAGCAGCTCGGCGTGACCGGCACCGCCACGCCCGAACAGGTGCTGGCGCGTTTCCGCGAAGCGCACATTTGAACGATCCCCCGGCTGCCGCACAAGATTGTCCGACAGCGCATCTCTCGCCATCAACTCCTTCAATTTGCAATGGCCAATTTACAATGGCCAATTTGCAATTCCCTCCCCCCGCTGGCGGTCTTTTCGGGACCGAATGGGCCATGCGCGGCTGCCGGCGAGCTCACGGCGCGCTCGCTGGAATCCTTCCAATGCGACCGCTATGATGCGCCGCGCAATGCGATGAACTTCTTTTCGATGACGGCGATTCCATCATGAAAATTCACGAATACCAGGCCAAGCAGCTTCTGGCCGCGGCCGGTGTGCCGGTCCCCCAGGGCTTCGTCGCGCGGACTGCCGACGAAGCGGCCAGCGCGTTTAGCAGGCTGGGAACTCCCGTAGCGGTCGTCAAATCGCAAATTCACGCCGGGGGGCGCGGGAAAGGGACTTTCAAGGAACAACCCAAGCAGCGGGGAGTCGTGCTGGTAAAGTCGGCTCAGGAGGCGCGGGACAACGCCGGTCGCATGTTGGGAAATACGCTTGTCACCAAGCAGACCGGTCCCGAGGGAAAACAGGTGAATGTGGTGTTCGTCGAAGCAGGGCTCGACATTGCCCGGGAGCTCTATCTGGGAATCGTGGTCGACCGCGGCATGGGAGGCGCCTGTCTCATCATGTCGTCGGAAGGAGGTATGGAGATCGAAGAAGTCGCCGCCAGGACGCCCGAGAAAATCCTGCGCGAGCCGATCGACGTCGATTATGGGTTGTTCGCTTACCAGGCCCGAAACCTTGCGTACCAGCTCGGCCTGGAGGGAAACTCAGTCCGCTCGGCGGATGCGTTTCTGAAAAAGATCAGCCGCGTTTTTCTCGACTCCGACTGCTCGCTGGCGGAGATCAATCCCCTCGTCGTGACCAAACAGGGAGAAATGCTGGCGCTCGACGCCAAGGTGAGCTTCGACGACAACGCTCTCTATCGGCACGCGAATTTCAAGGAGCTGCGCGACCTGGCCGAAGAAAACGCGATGGAAGTCAAAGCGGCCGAGGCGGGTTTAAGCTTCGTCAAGCTCGAGGGCAACATCGGCTGCCTGGTCAACGGGGCCGGACTGGCGATGAGCACGATGGACCTCATCAAGCTGCACGGCGGCGAGCCGGCGAATTTTCTCGACGTGGGCGGCGGCGCCAACGTCGAGCAGGTCACCGAGGCATTTCGCATTCTGCTGTCGGATAAGAACGTCAAAGGCGTCTTGGTCAATATCTTCGGCGGCATCATGAAGTGCGATACCATCGTCGAGGCTCTTTTGGCCGCCTACGAAAAGGTCGGCTTCAACGTGCCCCTCGTCGTGCGCCTGGAAGGCACAAACGTCGAGAAGGCCCGCGAGATGCTCGCCGCCAGCGGCCGAAACATCATCAGCGCCGGCGCACTTACCGACGCGGCCAAAAAAGTCGTCGCGGCCATCAGTGCCTGAACGCGAGGGGACGGCGTGGGAAGAAGGCGCGGCCGCATTTCGTCGATGCTCCAATAACGAGTTTCTCGCCCAATAGAACCACATCGCTGAGGCGTCATGAGCATTCTTGTCAATCGTCACACGCGGGTCATTTGCCAGGGAATCACCGGCAAAGTGGGTCTGTTTCACAGCCAGAAGTGCCGCGAATACGGCACGCAGATGGTCGGCGGCGTGACTCCCGGCAAGGGCGGAACTGAGATCGACGGCTTTCCGGTGTTCAATACGGTGGAAGAAGCCGTTCGCAAAACCGAGGCGAACGCGACGATGATCTTCGTTCCGCCTCCTTTTTGCGGCGACGCCATCCTCGAGGCGGAAGCCGCCGGCATCGCCGTCATCATCGCCATCACCGAGGGGACGCCGGTGCTCGATATGGTGCGCGTCCACAAACGAATCAGCCACAGCCAGAGCCGGCTCGTCGGTCCCAACTGTCCCGGCGTGATCACGCCCGGTGAATGCAAAATCGGCATCATGCCCGGCTACATCCATAAGCCGGGCGGAGTCGGCCTCATGAGCCGCAGCGGGACGTTGACCTACGAGGCGGTCTGGCAGCTCACGAATCTGGGTCTGGGCCAATCGACGTGCGTCGGCCTGGGAGGCGACCCGATCGTGGGAACGAGCTTCATCGACTGCCTGAAATTGTTTCAATCCGATCCGCAGACAGATGCCATTTTGATGATGGGCGAGATCGGCGGAAACGCTGAAGAGCAAGCAGCCGCCTTCATCAGGCAAAACGTCACGAAACCCGTGGCGGCATTCATCGCCGGCCGCACCGCGCCGCCGGGAAAACGCATGGGGCACGCTGGCGCGATCATCTCGGGAGGCAGCGGGACGGCGGCCGAAAAAGTCGCCGCACTCGAAGCCGCCGGCGTCGTCGTGGCCGAAAGCCCGGCCGACATGGGAGCCGCCATGCAGCGGGCCATCGCCGCCAAACGGCGCAATTAGCCCGCCATCGCTCGCGTGCCGCTCAAATCGTTTCGGCCAGTTTCAGAGCCGCGCTGATGTTGTCGATGCTTGCGAGCGGACTCCCCGCTTCGACCAGGGCTCGGGCCGAGGGAGACGATTCGCCCAGCAGGCTACCCGCATCGGGAGAGTAACTCGCGCAGATATTGCGGATTTCATCGCGGACCACAAAGAAGGCTTCGACAACTTTGGGGTCCCATTGAATTCCCGCCCCTTCCCGCAGGATTTCTTCCAGCCGCTCCAGCGCCAAGCCCTTGCGGTAGGGCCGGTCGCTGGTCATGGCGTCGAAACTGTCGGCGACCGCGATGATGCGGGCCATCAGGGGAATGGCTTCGCCCTTGAGTCCATCCGGATACCCGCGCCCCGAATAGGCCTCGTGATGGTTTCGAACTCCGGGAAGCACGGCGTGCAGGTTTTTCAGGCCGGCCAGAATGTTGTAGCCGATGACGGGGTGCTTTTTGATCTGGTCGAATTCTTCATGCGTGAGCGGGCCCACCTTGCGAAGAATCTGGTCGTCGACGCCGATTTTTCCGATGTCGTGGAGCAAGCCCGATAGATAGATGTTGCGCAGGTCGTCCTTGGCGAGGCCCAATTGCATCCCCAGCCGCCGCGAAATCAGCGCCACGCGTTCGCTATGGCCCCTCGTGTAGGCATCTTTGGCGTCGAGCGACGAGACGAGCGACCGCACAAACGACAATAAAAGGTCTTCATGCTCTCGGAACAAATCGAGGTTTCGCTGGTGCGTGGCCAGAATCGATGCCACCGACGAGAGCAGGCTCGTTTGCACCGATCCAAAATCCTGCCCGTCCCCGCAATTGCAACTGCAAATCCAGCCATAGCGTCGACTATCGCCGATCGGCATCAGCGCCATGTTCTTTAGGCCGGGAAAGTCGTCTCCCAGCAGCGTGCCCGCCACGTGATTGCGCACCAGGGGCCGCGGCCAATCGTGCCCGTCGAAGCGGGCGATGAGCCTGGCCATCCCGATCTCGTCGAAGGGTATCGTTCCATGAATCAGAAACAGCCGCCCGTCGCGATGGTCGTCAAGCCAGACGGCGTGACCTTCGGCCGCGATGACGCCGCTGATGCGCGCCAGGCTCAACTCGGCGATGTCCCGCGGAGAATGCGCGACGTGCATGTGCTGCGTGAGCGTGTGCAGCAGGTTGATCTCTTCATACGTCGATTCCAATTGCCGGGCGATGTGGCTGTTGTCAGCCTGTTCGACCGATTCGGCAGCCGCGCGGCACAGGTCGTCGGCCGCCAATGCCACGTGGCGGCGAAGCATGTCGGCCTCACAGTAGGGGAGCCGCGCCAGCCAGCGGTCGAGACGTGCCTGCGACCAGCCCTTTTCCGCCGCCGCAAACACGAGGTCGGCCGGCCGCAGCGCGGGTTTGGCCAGCACATAGCCCACCGCGACGTGAGCGCCCGATTCCCCCGCGGGGAACGGAATCGCGAAGCAATTGAGCCCCGATACGCTGGAGTGCACGCGGCTCGCGCCCGATTGGACGCACTCCCACATCAGCTCGGGCGGCACGACGGCCAGAAGCTCGTCATCGGTGGCGGCGACCGGCTTGCCCGAGCGCAGATCATAACACATCGCCGGCGCGCCCAGGAGCTCGCTCAGCCGCATGAGCTCGCGAGCAACCGATCTTTGCGCCGGCGCTGCGACGGCGCTGGACACGTCCGAAGTTTCTTCGCACGCAATATTCATTACTTCGACAGTCATGCAGAGACCCACCGATTCATGGAATCCCGTATCAGTCGAACTCTACGCCATGGGAAACCTAGCCGGCAGAATGGCTGGGGGCCGCCCTTTGTGTCACCGCGAATTTCGGCGACTTGAAGCGGTTGTGGCGGTCGTGCCGCGGTTGCAGTTGGCGACACGGATACCGAGGGGAACGCTTGGGCCAGCCTATTCCGGCTCGGTTCCCTTGCTCTTGTAGCGATTGCTGGCCCGTTTCAGCAGGCGCTTT
>DATGKC010000542.1:0-2762 GCA_035294845.1 Planctomycetaceae bacterium
CCAAGCACTTCGACAAGGACGGCAACGCGTCGGAGCTGCTTCAGACGGCCAAGCAGGATCGCCTCGAAAACTGGCACGTCCTGCAAGAGCTGGCCGGGCTGCGGTAACGCGCACGACCGGATGTAGCTGAATTCACCAGAATTCAGAATCAACACGAGCTACGTAGCTGAATTCGCCAGAATTCAGATTCCACGCGAGCCATGTAGCTGAATTCGCCAGAATTCAGATTCCAAGCCGGCTTCATTGATATCCCACGTTCCCGTCCAGCTCGGTGACAAGTTGTCGGCGCCACGTTTTCAAGGGCTTGTCGGCCAGCGCTCGATCGTTGAGCTCAATTCCCAGCCCCGGCGTATCCGGAACCTCGACGTATCCGTCTCGCATGCGGAACGGCTTGAGGATGAGGTCGCGGGCCGGTCCGGAGCTATCCATTTGATATTCAAGGATCAGGAAATTCGGCGTACTGATCGCGAATTGCGCCGAGACGGCCGTCGAGACCGGCCCCAGGGGATTGTGCGGAGCCATCGTGAGATAATGGGCCTCGGCCATCGCCGCGATTTTCTTGGCTTCCCAGAGGCCGCCGCACAACAATAGATCAGGCTGCAAAATATCGGCGGCGCGGGCGGCGATGACGTCCCGAAATTCGTATTTCGTGTACAGCATTTCGCCCGTGGCGATCGGAATGCCGATTTTTTCGTGCAGGTCGCCCATGGCCTTGATGTTTTCCGGGCGAAGCGGCTCTTCGAAAAAAAGCGGGCGATAAGGCTTGACCGCTTCCGCCACTTCCAACGCCCGCACCGTTTCAAAAATCTGCGCGTGCGGGTCGAGAGCGATATCGACTTCATCCCCCACCGCGCGTCGCACCGCTTCCAGCCGCGCAGCCGACTCGCGCAAGACTCGCCCCCACGGTATCCGGGCGCTGTCGGGAGGCAACGGCTGCATCTTGACACCGGTGAAGCCGTGTCGCGTCACCGCTTCGCGCGCCGATTCGGCGGCGGCCTGGGGCGTGGCGCCGCCGATTCCGAGGTAGACGCGCACGCGATCACGGCAGCGCCCGCCCAACAGTTGATGCACCGGCACGCCGTGCGCCTTGCCTTTGACGTCCCAGAGGGCCAGTTCGATGCCGCTGATGGCGGCATTCAGCATCGACCCGCCGGGGAATCGCGACCCGTTGTACATGATCCGCCACAGGTGTTCGATGCGAGTGGGATCTTCGCCGATGAGCCACTCTTTGAGATAGTGGATCGTTTGCTCGACCGCCGTGTCGGGCCCGACGCGATAGGCCTCGCCCGTCCCTTGCAGGTGCTCGTCGGTGAGGACGCGCACGAAGATATGGTTGCCGTCTCCCAGGTTGACGCCAAACGTCTGGATGTCGGTGATTTTCATGGTCGCGCATTCCTTCTTTTAGGAAAACCACAGGCGACGCGGAGTTTCGCCCAGCAAGGCGCGCTTCGTCCGCTCGTCCAGACCGATCTCATGCGTGAAAATTCTCAGATGCTGCGCGTAGGTCACTTTCGGGCACCAGAGTTCGCACGGAAAGCAGCTACCCCACAGGCACCGCTCCGGGCCGAATTCCTTGATGATCGTCCGACAGGCGTCGTGCATGTCGCGGCAAGGATATTCTTCGGCGCTGCCGGTGGGGACAAAGCTCAGTTTGGCGTGAACGGTTGGAAGCGCCGCCAGGGCTTGCATGGCCTTGAGCGTCGGTTGCAGCGTGGGCCCCGCCTTGAGGTTGAGACAATGATCGATTACGACCGGCAATTTGAGATGACGTTTGACCATTGTCTCGACTTCGCCCTGTTTGGGCGCGTCGACGAAGGCGTTGATCACGATTCCCAGCCTTTCAGCCGTGGCCCAGAGCGCTTCGACGCCAGGATCATCGAGTTTGCCGCTCTTAGCTGGAATGCTCCGCATGGCCCGCACGTTGTAGGACTTCACATATTTTTCCAGGATTTTGGGACTGGCGGGATCATCGGGATTGAGCGCGCAGACGCCCGCCATGATGCGCTTGTTGTCGCGCGACGTGTCGGCCAGAAAGCTGTTGTCCCAGTGGTAAAAGGTCAACGTCTGCACGGCCATGACCGACTTGACGCCCGACGATTGCATCTCGCGCTCAAGATGCGCCACCGTCCCCGTTCCGGCCGGAGGCCGGTACGGCTTTTCCATCGCGGGATACGTCTTCTCGTCCTCGCTGTAAACGTGCGCGTGGCAGTCGATGATGAGGTCAAGCTCCGGCGCGGCCCGGAGAGAGCCACAAGAATCCGTAGCAGCGGCCACAAGGGCGGCGCCTGTGGCTTCCAGAAAACCGCGACGCGTCCAATTCGAGCGCTCTTGCATCGATTGCACCTGATAAGGAATTTCAATTGGTCGAGAGCATCGCGGAGCCAGTGTACTGGACCGATAGCCGGATCGCCAGAACCCGCCGCTGCCTTCCCTTACGCTCGACACTTGGATAAAATTCTTACAACCCAACTGTCCAGTTGGCTTAATCGAATCGTCACAAACGAACTGGCGGCAGACTGGGCAGCTTGTTTTTATCCCGGAATATGTACGGCCTTTGCTGAAGTTGTGATCTGCGAAGACTCTGCAAACGTTGTTGCAGTAAAAACTTACAGCGTGACGCGCTTTCACAACTTTCGCGCCACTTTTCTTGACCTCTCGAATTCGTCATGTAGAATCAAGGCGTCAGCGGCACGGATCGCTGCGGGTTTGATATAAATAACTGTGGACCGCATCCGGCGGCATTCTTCGGCACGGGCGGCACA